>NZ_DAIUCO010000040.1:0-26561 GCF_036846085.1 Noviherbaspirillum sp.
GATTGTGCGTGCCTATCGCGCTGGGCAGGGGTGGGTATCCTTCCCGCATCACGGTCGATATGAACCCGCAATGAAAATGTAGTCAATCTGGTTTGGCGAGCGGTGGTGTGCGGTGAAGTCATCCGCGATCTCATCCGCTGATTTTCCGCTCGCCGGGCATTTTTCCCGTTGAGCGGTGAAAATGGGCGAGCACATCTCGCCCATTTTTAATGCCGTACCGGGAACAGCGGTCGCGACGTAAGCAACCGCATGATCAAGCGAAAAAAACTATATGAACGTCAGGGAGTATTACAACCATGCGCTGGTACAGCGCGGCTTCCAATCGGATGAAGCGCAATCGCGTGCCGTCGAGCGCCTCCAGCAAGCCTTTGACGAGTGGATTGCTTTCAAGGCGCAACGTTCTTCCCGCATCAAGCGACTGATCAACCGGCCCGAAGTCCCTCGCGGCGTGTACATGTGGGGAGGCGTCGGCCGGGGGAAATCCTTCCTGATGGACAGTTTCTATTCGGTGGTACCCGTGCAGCGAAAGACCCGGCTCCATTTTCACGAGTTCATGAGGGCAGTGCATCGCGAACTCGATGAACTGAAGGGGGTTGCCGATCCGTTGAATGAAGTTGCACGACGGGTTGCGAAAAAATACCGGCTCATCTGCTTCGATGAATTCCACGTGTCCGATATCGCGGACGCGATGATTCTCTACAATCTCCTGACGGCGCTGTTTGCGCACGGCGTGTCCTTCATCATGACGTCCAACTACGTGCCGGATGGGCTCTATCCGGACGGTCTGCATCGGGATCGCATGCTGCCCACGATCGATCTCATCAAGGAGAAAATGGATGTCCTGAACGTGGATGCGGGAACGGATTACCGGAAAAGAGTGATGCAGCAGGTGGCCGCCTATCACGCGCCGCTGGGTGCAGCGGCCGACAAGGCATTGCGTGACGCTTTCGCCGGCATTGCCGAAACCGCCGACGAGGATCCGCGCATCCATATCGAAGCGCGGGAAATCAAGGCGCTCCGGCGTGCCGGCGGGGTTGTCTGGTTCGACTTTGCCACTTTATGCGGCGGTCCGCGTTCACAAAACGATTATCTCGAACTTGCCAGCCGCTTCCACACGATCATCCTGTCCGGCGTGCCGCGCATGTCGGCATCGATGTCATCGGAGGCGCGCCGTTTTACATGGTTGATCGATGTCCTCTACGACCACGGCGTCAAATTGCTGATGTCCGCGGATGCGCCGCCGGACCAGTTGTACACCGAGGGCGTGCTGGCGAATGAATTTCACCGTACCGTCTCGCGCATCATCGAGATGCAGTCGTCCGAATACATGCAAAGTGAACGGCGCGACGTTGCCGGTTCGATTTCCTGATAGGGCGTAAAGCCTGATCCAATACGATGTTCCGTTTTTATTCCATGCCTCGCTACAGCCTCTCCATACATCGATCCCTTGCCGTAATCTGTTTGTTTGCCAGCGCGCTTGCGCACAGTGGAGAATCGGCCGACACCGTTGCGGGATGGGCTGCGAGCTATCCCGCCGGCTCCATCCAATCGCTTGAGACCGCCGACCGTGCTCTGCAGGAAGCAGACCGGGAACGTGCGCGCATTCAGGAGCGGTTCACTTCGGAAGAGCAAGCGTGCTTCGATCTATTTTTTGCCAACGCCTGCAGAGACAAAGCTACCGAACGCCGTCGTGTCGCGCTGTCGGCGGTGAGGATGGTGGAAGTCCAGGCAAATGCATTCAAACGCAGGGCACGTGTCGCCGAACGAGATAAAGTCCTCGAGGAAAAGAGCGCGGCGCAGCAAGCCGAAAGCGTGCGGGCAGTGCCTTCGGAGGGCGCGATGATGGAAGCCCCGCTTCCCACGGCGGAAACGACTGCGCAACCGTCGATCGAATTCGCCGATAAGCCCGTCCCTGGAAGCGGACGTACCGGCCGGCTATCCTCCACGTCTGCGCGAGCGAGAACGACAAGCGGCGAAGACCGATCCAGCCAGATCGCCGCCTACGAGAAAAAGGTAAGAGAGGCCGAGGAGCATAAACGCGAGGTGGCCCAACGGAAGGCCGAGAAGGAAGCGAAGCGTCGCGCCAAGCACGGGGCTGTCACGGTCGAATAAGCAGCGGCGCGAACAAGCGCCGCCAATGTTTGGCTATACCGCCCGTCGCATTTTTCCGACAGTGTAATTTTTCGCTTCCTTGGCTGGCTTTACCAGTTTGACGATGGCCAGCGTGCAGTTGTCCGCCGACGTACCCGCAGCCCGCTCGCGCGCCTTTGCAATCAGCATTTCCGAGGCCTGGCGCGGCGAATTCATGGCAATCGCTGCACCGAGTTCCGCATCGCTGAAGTAGTGCCAGAGCCCGTCGGTACAGAGCAGAAATGCGTCGCCCGCCTTCAAGCCGTTATAGCGGCGTACCGTGACCTCCAGTTCGCTCTCGCTGGTGCCGAGCGCATTGACCAATACATTCGCCAGATGGTGATTCTGCGCTTCTTCGCGGCTCAGCCGGCCGTCGCGCACCAGTTTTTCGACGTAAGAATGATCGACCGTCCGCTCTGCAGAATTCGGCCCGTCGAAGCGGTATAGCCGGGAGTCGCCGACATGCGCCCAGATCGCGCTGCCTTCCGGTGTGATGACCAGAACGACCATTGTGCTATGGGGTTCTTTTTCCGCTGAGATTGCGGTGAGTTTGATGATGGTATGCGCGTCGCGGCCGATCGTCGACAGCATGGTCTCGACATCGTCCGTAAGCGGAGAAAACGTATCGAAGGCCTGCTTCGCCGTTTTGATTACCTGTTCCGCAGCCAAAGAGCCGCCGCTCAATCCCCCCATCCCGTCAGCCACGACAGCCATCATGTAACCGGGGGCACGAGGCGCGGCAAACAGTGCGGCGCGATCTTGCTGTTCCTGGCGGTCGCCGATATGCTGACCGGTACCGGCTTCGATTTTGTATTGGCTCATAAGTCTTGGGTCGATTAAACTGCTGAACAGAAACAAATTACTGTACTTGATGTCGGTAAGGGAAGTGCTTGGGACGCTTTGTTACAACCGGCAACAATTCCCTTGAAGATAGGCGAAGTCTATTGATGATTTTTCAGCAATCAGAATGCCGAATTGTACGCCGGGAACACAAAATTATCTTTGTTGCAAATAGGCAATTACGTAATGCAGATGCAGAATACGGGCATGGCCTTTTAAAATAAAATAGCGGTTGCACGAAAAGAGTAAACAATATGGCTTTTCCGGAAGAAATCCGCCGTCGCATCATCGATCTGGAAGTTGAGCATCGTGACCTGGACGTTGTCATTGACCTGCTGACGCACGATATCCATCGAGACGAATTGCAACTGCGGCGCCTCAAGAAGCGCAAGCTGCAATTGAAAGACCACATCACTTTACTCAAGATGCAACTGGTGCCGGACATTCCTGCCTGACCTGCGCGCTTCAGCAGCGCTTCACCCTGACTGCTTACCGTTTTGACCGACCTTTCTGCTCCAGCGCCGGCCCCCGGCGCGCACGATGACGACATTGACCGCCTTTTTGGCGAACACGGTCCGCTCAGTATGGCAATCAGCGGGTTTCGCCCGCGACGTTCACAAACCGAAATGGCGAAGGCCATCGCACATGCGATCGCGGAGAGAAGCACGCTCATCGCGGAAGCAGGTACCGGCACGGGGAAAACATTTGCCTACCTCATTCCCGCTCTCCTCTGGGGAGGCAAGGTCGTGATCTCGACCGGCACCAAGAATCTTCAGGATCAACTGTATTTGCGTGACATTCCCACGGTTCGCAAGGCGCTCAACATGCCTGTCTCGGTAGCGCTGCTCAAGGGCCGGGCAAACTACGTCTGCCATTTCCATCTGGAACGCACCCTGCAGAATGGTCGATTGACTTCCCGTGACGATGTCGGCTATCTGCGGGAGATATCCCGATTCATGAAAACCACATCGTCCGGCGACAAGGCGGAACTGTCGAAAGTACCGGAATCGGCGCCTGTATGGAACTTGGTCACATCGACGCGCGATACCTGCCTCGGGGCCGAATGCCAGTATTACCAGGATTGCTTCGTGATGAAGGCGCGCAAGGAAGCGCAGCAGGCCGAAGTCGTGGTGGTGAATCACCATCTGTTCTTTGCGGATGTGGCCCTCAAGGATACCGGCGTAGCCGAATTGCTGCCTTCGGCCAACACCATCATTTTCGACGAGGCACACCAGTTGCCTGAAACCGCCACGTTGTTCTTCGGCGAGACCGTATCCACGTCGCAGGTTCTCGAGCTCTGCCGGGATGTGCTTGCCGAGGGCCTCGCCCATGCTCGCGATGGTGCGGAATGGCCAAAGGTTGTCCTGCCCGTCGAGCGAGCCGCGCGGGACCTGCGCCTTGCCTTTCCTCAGGATATCGTCCGGCTTGCCGTCGGCCAGATCGCACCGTCGAGCCCATTCTTTCCTGCACTTGAAACGCTCAAGGAAGAATTACAGAACATGGCGGACACGCTCGAAACGCAGGCCGAACGAGCCGAAACCATTGAGCAGTGCCGCACCCGTGCAGTCGAGCTCGGCATCAAACTCGCCGCGTGGAATGCGACGGATAGCGTGAAGGAAGGGCAGGAACGCGTTCTGTGGGTCGAAGCATTCTCCTCGTCGCTGCATTTGCACCAGACACCGCTATCGATTGCGCCGGTTTTCAGCAAGCAGCGTGAAGGTACGCCGCGTGCCTGGATCTTCACATCGGCGACGCTTGCCGTGAAAAACGATTTCAATCACTACGCATCGCAGATGGGGTTATGGAGCGAGCCCGCGCGATCGTGGCCGAGCCCATTCAATTATGAAGAGCAGGGTCTGCTGTATGTGCCGGAACAGCTTCCTCAACCGAACTCCCCCGATTACACAGATGCGGTGATTAATGCTGCCTTGCCGATGATCGAGGCGGCGGGTGGGCGTGCTTTCCTGCTGTGCACCACGATAAGAGCTGTCAACCGCGCTGCCGAGCGGTTGCGGGAGGAGTTCGCACGGCGGACATTGCCGTTTCCGTTGATGGTGCAGGGCGAAGCTGGACGCACGGAATTGCTCGATCGGTTCCGTGCCGCCGGCAATGCGGTACTGATCGGCAGCCAGAGCTTCTGGGAAGGAGTGGACGTGCGCGGCGAGGCCTTATCGCTGGTGGTCATCGACAAGCTGCCGTTCTCACCGCCCGACGATCCCGTTCTGGCGGCACGCATCGAGGCGCTGGAGCGCAAAGGCTTGAATGGGTTCGTGCATCACCAGTTGCCGGAAGCGATCATCAATCTCAAGCAAGGTGCCGGCAGGCTAATCAGAGATGAAACAGACCGTGGTGTCCTGATGATCTGCGATCCGCGCCTGATATCGAAGCCCTACGGCCGACGCATCTGGCAAAGCCTTCCCTCTTTTAAGCGGACCCGCGATGCGAACGTGGCGCGAGCGTTCTTCGCGCCCGCACCTGCAGCCGTGGCAGACGTCCAGCCGGAGCTGGACCCCGAAGTGACGGACTGACCGCCGGTCAAGGATCTTGCCAGCAGCGGCCAGTTGCGATCGAATGGTTTATCGTTGCGGCTGGATAACGACCTTGCCGGTCACCTTGCGCGCAGCCATATCATTGAGTGCCTGAGGAGTGTCTGCCAAGGCGTAACGCCCCGAGATGTGAGGCTTGATTTTGCCTTCGGCCATCCAGCCCATCAATTCCCGCATTGCAGCCGCATTGGCTTTTGGTTCGCGACGCGCATATTCGCCCCAAAACACGCCGACGATCGAAGCGCCTTTCAGGAGAGTCAGATTGAGCGGAAGCTTCGGTATCTCGCCATTGGCAAAACCAATCACCAGATAGCGGCCGCGCCAGCCGATCGAGCGGAATGCCGGTTCGGCATAGATGCCCCCGACAGGGTCATAGATGACGTCAGGTCCTTTGCCGCCGGTCGCTGCCTTGATCGCTTCCCGCAGGTCCTGGGTGGTGTAGTTGATGACATCGTCGGCACCGTGTTCCTTGCAGACAGCAAGCTTTTCATCGGTCGACGCCGCTGCAATTACACGTGCGCCCAACGCCTTGCCGATTTCAATCGCTGCAAGCCCCACGCCACCGGCCGCACCCAGCACCAGCATGGTTTCGCCTGCCTTCAATTGCGCGCGGTCCACGACGGCGTGATGCGAGGTGCCGTAAGTGAGGGTTACTGCGGCGGCGGTATCGAAATCCAGTCCGGGCGGCATGGGCATGGCCGCTTGCGCGGGCACCGCGATCTGCTGCGCAAAGGCGCCCTGGCTGACGAATGCCAGCACCTTGTCGCCAACTTTATGCTGAGTGACACCTTCACCGACTGCACGCACGACACCGGCGAGTTCGCTACCCGGCGTGAAAGGCAGTTCCGGCTTGAATTGGTATTTGTTCTGAATAATCAAAACATCGGGAAAATTCACGCCAGCCGCTTGCACATCAATTGCAATCTGTCCGGCGCCAGGAGTCACCTCCGGCAAATCCTCTACAACTAACGTGTCTGGCAGTCCCCAAGATTTGCAGAGGATGGCTTTCATACTGTCTCCTTGAAATTGTAAAAAAGAACGATCGTTTTATTCTAGGCTTATGCGGAAAAATGTCAACACATGAGGGGGTGCGATAGATTCCATCGGGTAAAATCGTCGCATGAATATTCTCATTAGTAACGACGACGGATATCTCGCCCCAGGCGTTGTCGCGCTTGCAAATGCACTCAGGCCGATCGCGGAAATCGTCGTGGTTTCGCCTGACAGCAATCGCTCGGGAAGTTCGAATTCATTGACTCTTGACCGTCCGCTATCGGTATATCGCGCCGAGAACGGATTTTATTTCATCAACGGTACGCCGTCCGACTGCGTGCACGTTGCATTGACCGGCGGACTTTCCTTCAAGCCGGATCTGGTTGTATCGGGCATCAATCAAGGTCAGAACATGGGTGACGATACCTTGTATTCGGGTACCGTCGCGGCTGCGACGGAGGGATTTCTGTTCGGGATTCCGGCGATTGCCTTCTCCCAGGTGGAAAAAGGATGGGCGCATCTGGATTCCGCCGCGAGAATTGCGCGCGAAGTCGTGGAACGCCAGTTCACCAAGTTGTCGAAGCCCTACCTGCTGAACGTCAATATTCCCAATCTTCCCTATGAGGAATTGAAGGGCATCAAAGCAACCCGGTTGGGCAAGCGTCACCAGTCGGAGCCGGTGATCAAGATGCTCGATCCGCATGGGCGTGAGATATTCTGGATCGGTCCCGCCGGCAAGGAAAAGGATGCCGGGGAAGGTACCGATTTCAATGCAGTGGCTAACGGCTTCGTTTCGATCACGCCGCTGCGGATAGATTTGACCCACGCGGAACAGTTGGATGCACTCAAGGAGTCCTTGCTGTGACGGGGAAGGACAAACGTTTTCCGCTGCCGCTCGCATCGGTTGTCGAAAGTTCGCCCAGAGCGGGTCGTGCGCAGCCGTCATCCGTAATCAAGGTCGCGACGCCGCAAACCGCCACCAGAAATGCCGCCCAGAATCTGCAGCAGAACCAAGCGCGTACGGCCGCGCTTTCGGACGTCGCCGGCAGGACTTTGGCGAAAACCGGTACGTCGCCCGCACATTTGACCATCAGGCAGGATTCGTCGAGGGCGTCCGAATCCGTTCGGCTCGCCATGGCTGCCCGTATCGCCAAGCAAGGGGTGAAGGATGCGAAGGTGCTGGCTGCGATGCAGGCTGTCCCTCGCCATATGTTCATCGAACAGGGGTTGTCCAGCCAGGCATACATCGATGCGTCTCTGCCGATCGGTCATCACCAGACGATCTCCCAGCCTTACATCGTCGCCCGCATGATTGAGGTGATGCGTGACAATGCCAGCGCCGGGAAGCTCGATCGCGTCCTTGAGATCGGGACCGGCTGCGGTTATCAGGCGGCAGTTCTGTCACTGGTTGCCAAAGAGGTGTATTCGATCGAGCGCATCAAGCCGTTGCACGAATTGGCGAAGTCCAATCTGCGTCCCCTGCGGATCGCTAATATCCGCTTGCATTATGGAGATGGTATGCTTGGTCTCCCGCAAGCCGCACCGTTCGACGGTATCATTTTGGCGGCGGCCGGTTTGGAAGTGCCGCCGGCGTTGCTGGATCAACTCGCCATCGGCGGCCGCCTGGTGGCGCCAGTCGGCGACCGTCATCAGGTATTGCAGTTGATCGAGCGGGTCGGGAAGTTCGAATGGACTAATACGACGCTTGAAGCGTGCCATTTCGTCCCGCTGCGTGCGGGCATAGTCTGATCCCGTTGTCAACGAATATCCCTAATGACTGCGCAGCACAGTAATTGATTGTATGAGAATGATAAACATACGCGTTGTATTCCTCGCGATATTGCCTTTCCTTGTTGCGTCCTGCGGTATTGCGCCTCGTTCCGCCCCAGTGGTCGAGCGACCCGTCCCGGTTAAGCCGCCCGAGCCGCCGAAGGCGGCGGTGACGCCTGTGCCGACACCAGTGCCGCCGAAGCAGGTCGATAGCCGTGGCTATTACACCGTTAAAAAAGGCGATACCCTCCTTCAGATTGCACTTGAATTCGGTCAAAACTATCGTGACCTCGTGGCATGGAATGATCTTGCGAATCCCAATGACATCAAGGTAGACCAGGTATTGCGTGTACTGCCGCCGGAAGGAGGCTCGGTGCCGCAGACCGGCAGTGTCGCGACCAACTCCGGCGTGGACTCGAGGCCGCTGGGGAGTTCGAACCCATCGACTACCCAGAAGGCCGGACCTCGCGGCGAAAAACGTCCGTATTCGGAAGGCGCACTGGCTGACATGCAGAAGCCGGATCCAGTCACTCCAGGGGCAAACCAGGTGGCTTCCATCCCGTCTGTTCCGCCCAAACCGGAACCACCGAAAATATCGGATGCGCGTCCGGCGGAAAGGCCCCCCGAAGCAGCGAACGGCACAAACGCCGATGATGATGCCGTTTCATGGATGTGGCCTGCGGACGGCAAGGTGATCACCAGCTTCAGTGCCGGCAAGAAGGGTATCGACATTGCCGGCAAGCTTGGCCAGCCGGTGTACGCAGCAGGAGCCGGAAAGGTCCTGTATGCTGGCAGCGGTATCCGGGGATACGGGAACCTCGTGATCTTGAAACACACCAACAATCTGCTGTCCGCCTATGCGCACAACAAAACCATCTTTGTCAAAGAAGATCAAACTGTCAACAAAGGCCAAAAGATTGCCGAAATGGGAAATTCCGATACCGATGCTGTCAAGCTTCATTTCGAAATTCGCCAGCAAGGCAAGCCCGTCGATCCCTCGAAATTTTTGCCGATTCGCTAAATGACACGCAACCCGCACGATCCGCTAGACTACGATGCACCATCGGATGATCCGGCGGACGACGGTTCATTCGGAAGCGGCGAGGACGGCGAAAGCCTGTCGCCGGAAGGTATGGAAGGGGTTGATCGCATTGATGGAGAACGTCCCGTCGCTGCCGATCCGGTAGAAGAATTAAAGACCGTACTCGCAGCAGAGCTGTCGACCGATACCACGCAACATTATCTGAATCAGATTGGCGCCCGGCCTCTCTTGACGGTTGTCGAAGAAGTCCACTACGCGACGCTCGCCAAGCAAGGAAATTTTGAGGCTCGACAAAAGATGATCGAGCACAACTTGCGCCTGGTTGTCTCCATTGCCAAGCATTACATCAATCGCGGCGTCGTTTTGCTGGACTTGATCGAGGAAGGCAATCTGGGGCTGATGCGGGCGATTGACAAGTTTGAGCCGGAGCGCGGTTTCCGTTTTTCCACGTATGCAACCTGGTGGATTCGCCAAAGCATCGAACGCGCAATCATGAACCAGGCGCGCACCGTGCGCCTGCCCGTGCACATGGTCCGGGAACTGAACCAGATACTTCGCGCGAAATATCACCTGGAAGCACAGCATCATGACGGCAAGGATGCAAGTGCCGAGGATATCGCGCATCTTGTGGATCGCGCCGTGGAAGATGTGCAGGATATTCTGGCGCTATCGGAACATGCGACCTCGCTTGACGCGCCGCTCGATAACGATCCCCAGGCCAGCCTGATGGACATGTTGCCGGGAGATTCTGCAGACGGTCCGGACTCGCGCGCAGAGCACCATGAAATGACAGTCCTGGTGCGCGACTGGCTGAAGAAGCTGCCGGACAAGCAACGCATTGTCATCGTCCGGCGTTTCGGTCTGGACAATGACGACCCTGCGACGCTGGAGGAATTGGCCTCGGAAATGAGCGTTACCCGCGAGCGGGTGCGCCAGATCCAGCAGGAAGCATTGGCCAAGCTTAAACGGGCGCTCACCGCGCGCGGCGTCGGCAAGGATGCGTTGTTGTGATTCCGGTTCTGGTATTCGACATCGAGACGATTCCCGATGTATCTGGTTTGCGTGTGCTTCACGAACATCCAGCATCGATGACCGATGCCGAGGTCGCCGCGGCCGCGTTTGCCGCGCGGCGGGAGAAGACCGGGACTGACTTTCTGCAGCATCACTTGCATCGGGTCGCCGCAATCTCATGTGTTTTTCGGGACGACGACGGCTTTCGCGTCAAGTCGCTCGGATCGCTCGACGACGCCGAGCCGAAGCTGATCCAGGATTTTTTTCGGGTTATCGATAAATACACGCCGCAACTCATCTCCTGGAATGGTGGTGGGTTCGATCTTCCGGTGCTTCATTATCGTGCAATGATTAGCGGTGTTGCCGCTGCCCGCTATTGGGAAATGGGCGACGAGGATCGCGATTTCAAATGGAATAATTACCTCAGCCGTTACCATACCCGGCACATGGACTTGATGGATCTCCTGGCCCTGTACACCGGACGGGCAAATGCGCCGCTTGATGATCTGGCCAAGCTATGCGGTTTTCCCGGCAAGATGGGTGTCGACGGCTCCCAGGTCTGGAATCTGTTCCAGGAAGGGCGCCTGAAGGAAATCCGCGACTATTGTGAAACCGATGTCGTCAATACCTACCTGGTCTACTGCCGATTTCAATTGATGCGGGGCATGATCACCTTGGCTGAATATGAAGAGGAAGTATCGCTGGTCCGTAAGGCGCTTTCGGTGCTCGACGGAGCGCACTGGAAAGAGTATCTTTCGGCGTGGCGTTGATATCGCCCACTTCTCCTTCATTTAAAAACTCTTTAATTTGGACTGGACACCGTTCCCCGGTCTGTCCTTTCGACTGCCATGCAGCACAATCTCATCGACATCGAATCCCTAGACATGGAAGGCCGCGGCGTCGGCCATCTGACAAACGAAGACGGCACACCCGGCAAGGTCATATTCGTCGAAGGTGCCTTACCCGGCGAACAGGTCACCTTCCAATCCTTTCGGAAAAAGCCAAAATGGGAAGCGGCCACGCTTACTGAATTGCATAAAGAATCGGCAATGCGCGTGGAGCCTAAATGCGTCCATTTCGGCACTTGCGGAGGATGTGCGATGCAGCACCTGGAGCCTGCGGCGCAGGTCGCCATCAAACAGCGTGTGCTGGAGGACAATCTTTGGCACCTGGCCAAAGTACGTGCCGAAACGATGATGCGGCCAATCTATGGACCGACATGGGGCTATCGCTACCGTGCCCGGCTGTCGGCGCGTAATGTCAAGAAGAAGGGGGGCGTACTCGTGGGTTTTCACGAACGAAAATCGTCGTTTGTGGCGGACATGGATAGCTGCGAGATTCTGCCGCCCCACGTATCGGCGATGCTTGTGCCACTTCGTCGCCTGATCGAATCATTGTCCATTTTCGACCAGATGCCGCAAATCGAACTCGCGGTCGGCGAGGGCGTGACTGCGCTTGTCATGCGCAACATGGCGCCGTTGACCCTGGATGACGAAAGCAAGTTGAGAGCGTTTGCAGACCAGTATCGTATCCAGTGGTGGCTGCAGCCGAAGGGGCCGGATACGGTGTACCCGTTCTATCCAACCGACGTCCAGTTGCAATATGTGCTGCCTGAGTTCGGCGTGAAAATGCCTTTCAAGCCGACTGATTTCACGCAGGTAAATCACCATATCAACCGGGTTCTTGTGGCCCGCGCGCTTCGGCTTCTCGATGTGCAGGCGAATGACCGGGTTGCGGATTTGTTTTGCGGTCTGGGCAACTTCACCTTGCCTATCGCCACCCGGGCGCGTGAAGTCGTCGGAATTGAAGGAAGCGCTACGCTGAATCAGCGTGCGTTTGAAAATGCGAAGTCAAATGGCTTGGGTGACAAGACCCGGTTTTATTGCCGGAACCTGTTCGAAGCGACCACCGAAGACCTGATCGCATTGGGCAAGTTTGATCGCATGCTGATCGACCCGCCGAGGGAAGGCGCGATTGCGGTGTGCCAGTCGATTGTCGGACTCGGTGAAAGCCACGCGCATCTCAAACCTTCGCGGATTGTTTATGTATCGTGCAATCCATCGACGCTCGCGCGTGATGCAGGCCTTCTCGTGCACCAGGGTGGCTATACCTTGAGGCAGGCCGGCGTGGTCAACATGTTTCCGCACACGGCGCATGTGGAGTCGATGGCTGTCTTTGATCTGCAGGAAGCGCAAGCCGCGACCTGATGACAAAACAAAAGCCGACCAGCAGGTCGGCTTTTATTCGTTGCTGGACTTGCGCCAACCAGGCCGCGTTCACATCATTAGTCGCGTTGGCCGCCGGCGATGCCAAGCAGTGCGAGCAAGTTCGTGAAAATATTGTAGACATCCAGGTAGATTGCCAGCGTGGCAGAAATGTAATTGGTTTCTCCGCCGTTGATGATTCGTTGCACGTCATACAGGATGTAAGCCGAAAAAATGGCAATCGCGATCACCGAAATCGCCAGATAAAGTGCCGGAATCTGCAGAAAAATATTGGCGACAGCAGCGACGATCAGCACCAGGACGCCAACAAACAACCATTTTCCCAAGCCGGAAAAATCCCGCTTGGATACGGTGGCGATGGTGGCCATGACGGCAAAGATGCTCGCAGTGCCGCCAAACGCCGTCATGATGAGCGACGGGCCATTTGAAAAACCGAGTGTGTGCCCGATCAGCCTGGACAGCATCAAGCCCATGAAGAAGGTGAAGCCGAGAAGGATTGCAACACCCAAGCCGGAATTCTTGGTCCGCTCAATCGCATAAAAGAAGCCGAATGCGATTGCCAGGAACAGCATGAAGCCGATGAACGGGCTTCCCGAAAAGAACGAAAAATTAAACTGAACGCCAACCCATGCTCCCAGCACCGTGGGAATCATGGAAATTGCCAGCAGCCAGTACGTATTGCGCAAAACGCGGTTCCGTACCGCAAGCGACTCGCTGGCCGGACTGTAACTACGTTGTAGATGATGTTCCATATTGCCTCCGGTTACATTGCAAGGTTGACAGCATGGATTAGCATACCATGAGCGGATGCTGCGTAAGATCGGCTGTCTGGTTCGAAGTTCTTTATTTTGCAAGGTCCATGCCCGGCAAATCGGGGGTTCGGCAGGGGTTTCATGCTAAAATCTAAGGTTGGTTGATTTCTTGTTTTATATTCTTAACCCTTTATTTTTATTGGAGTTTTTACAGATGGCAATCGAACGCACCCTGTCGATTATCAAACCGGACGCAGTCGCAAAAAACGTTATCGGTCAGATTTACACTCGCTTTGAAAATGCCGGCTTGAAGATCGTCGCTGCGCGCATGGCTCAATTGTCCCGTGCAGAAGCGGAAGGATTCTACGCTGTTCACCGCGAGCGTCCGTTCTTCAAGGATCTGGTCGACTTCATGATTTCCGGCCCGGTCATGGTGCAGGTGCTCGAAGGCGAAGGCGCGATTGCCAAGAACCGTGAACTGATGGGTGCGACGGATCCGAAGAAGGCCGACAAAGGTACGATTCGCGCCGATTTTGCGGATTCCATCGATGCCAATGCTGTGCATGGTTCCGATGCTGCTGAAACCGCGCAAGTGGAAATTGGCTACTTTTTCCCTGCGCTAAACGTTTTCTCTCGTTAATATGAAATCTGTTCGTACCGATATGATTTATCGGTACGAACGTTTCTACTCAAATTCCCATGACGGATCTCACCAACCTGCTCGATCTGGACCCCGCACAACTCGTTGCCTATTGCGCCGAGTTGGGGGAGAAGCCATTTCGTGCCAAGCAATTGCAGCGCTGGATACACCAGTTCGGCGCCAGTGATTTCGACGCAATGACGGACTTGGCGAAGTCACTGCGGGAAAAGCTGAAATCACGTGCATTCGTCGGTGCGCCGTCCGTCATCAGCGACCATACTTCTGCCGACGGAACGCGGAAATGGTTGCTGGACGTGGGGCAGGGGAACGCGGTGGAAACCGTGTTCATCCCTGAAGAAAATCGCGGTACGCTCTGCATATCCACCCAAGCAGGATGCGCAGTAAATTGCCGCTTCTGCTCGACTGGAAAGCAAGGTTTCAACCGCAACCTGTCGGTCGGGGAAGTCATCGGCCAGCTATGGATGGCCGAGTTTGAACTGCGTAAAACAAAAGGCATCGAGCCCGGCCCGAAGGGTGAGCGGCAGATTACCAATGTCGTGATGATGGGGATGGGCGAGCCGTTGTTGAATTTCGAGCCGACGGTCACGGCTATGAAGCTGATGCTGGACGACAATGCCTATGGCCTGTCGCGCCGCCGTGTGACGCTTTCGACAAGCGGCGTGGTGCCGATGATCGATAAGCTGGCGCATGAATGTCCCGTCGCGCTTGCGGTGTCCTTGCATGCGTCGAACGACGGCTTGAGGGATGGGCTGGTCCCATTGAATAAGAAGCATCCTTTGGCCGAGCTGATGGCCGCGTGCAAGCGCTACCTGGAGTTTGCGCCGCGCGACTTCGTCACGTTCGAGTACTGCATGCTCGACGGTGTTAATGACAGCGATATTCATGCACGTGAACTAGTCGCCTTGGTGCAGGATCGCGCGAATCCCGTGCCCTGCAAATTCAATCTGATTCCATTCAATCCATTTCCCGAGTCCGGGCTTACGCGATCCAACAATGCGCGGATCAAGGCGTTCGCGCAAATTTTGATGGACGCAGGCATCGTCACCACCATCCGTAAAACGCGCGGTGACGATATCGATGCGGCGTGCGGGCAGCTTGCGGGGGAAGTACAGGATCGGACGCGCGTGCAGGAGCGCATGCAAAAGATGGCGGAATACCAAAAAAAGTTTGGCGCGAACTTCGGTCGTATCGTCGAGGTGCGGTCATGAGCGCGAAGTGGCATGGTGCCGTGGTGATTGCGCTTGCGTCGGCCGTGCTGCTCGCCGGTTGCGCGTCGGGTCCCATGGAGTCGAAGGAAGAACTCAAGACGAGCTCGGATCAAAGCGAAGATCAAAAGCGTGCCCGCATAAGACTGCAGCTTGCCATCGGTTACTACGAGCAGCGCCAGATCAACGTCGCGCTGGATGAGATCAAGCGGGCATTGCAGGCTGATCCGAATCTGGCGGACGCGTACAGCGTGCGCGGGCTGATTTACATGGAAATGGGCGAAAACCGCCTGGCGGAGGATAACTTCCTTCAATCGATCAAACTCGATCCGTCAAATCCCGACCTTACCAATAATTACGGCTGGTTTTTGTGCCAGACCGGACGTGAGCGGCAGGCGATGAGTTATTTCGAGTCCGCACTTAACAATCGCACCTATCAATCGCCGGCGAAAGCGCTGAACAATGCCGGCGTGTGCAGTCTCAGGCTCAAGGATCCGAATGCTGCCGAGAAATATTTCATCAGGGCGTTTCAGTTCGAGCCGGGCAATCCGCTGACGAATGCCCATCTTGCAAAATTGCATTACGACAAAAAGGACTACGAGCGTTCGCGCTTTTACATCGGTCGGGTCATGAAGTCGGACATCATGACAGCGGATGTGCTCTGGTTGGCAATTAAAACCGAGCGCAAGCTGGGCGATCGAGCCGCGGAAGCCAGCCTTGCGACGCAGTTGCGGAGACGGCATCCGAATTCGGTCGAATACGCAGCTTTCCAGCGCGGAGCTTTTGATGACTGACTCGGCATTTTCTCCACCGACGCCCGAGGACGGAAACGACTCCGATCGCATCTCGAAAAAGCCGGGGGCGCAACTTGCGGGCATGCGTGAAGCACGCGGCTGGTCTGTCGACCAGGTGGCAAGCCAGCTGAACCTGGCCCCAAGACAGGTGCAGGCCATCGAGCGGGATGACTACGCCTCATTGCCGGGAATGGCCGTCGCGCGCGGATTCATACGCGGCTATGCAAAATTGCTGAAGGTTGATCCTGTACCCTTGCTTGCTGCGATTCCGGCCGACGCAGCAGGTCAAACCAGCCAAGCCGTTTCACCGCGCAAAACCTTGTCTGCCCCATTTGCGGAAACGCGACTTCCTTCAATGATGGAACGCCCGGCGTTTCCGCATAAAGGAAAGATTATTTTTTTGGTTATTGCCCTTGCCGCAGCGGGCGTTGCATTCAAGTTTTTTCAGGATCGTGAACTTCCGGCATTGACGGAGGCGCTGTCAACGCAGTTCGAGAAGCAGGCGGCGGCAGTCTCCGGAAAGGCATCGGAATCAAATGCGGCCAGCACGCCCGACGCAGCAACCGGCCCAGATGCGCCATCCACAGCGCCGCCCGTGAATTCGGTAACCGGTGTGGAACCTTCTCCACCGTCAACGCCGCCTGACCAGGCCGCTATCGCCAATGGGCAGCAGGCATCGTCGGCACCTGGTGCACCGACAGAGTCATCCTCTGCCGCCCTGAATGCGCTGGTGCTGACGTCGCGTGAGGATTCCTGGGTGGAAATTCGCCGTGCAGATAACAGCGTCTTGTTGTCGAAAGTTTTAAAGTCCGGACAAAGCGAAACCGTCGAACTGACCGGCCCGGTTTCGGTGACGATTGGCAATGCGCAAGGAATCGATATGACCTTGCGTGGCGCACCAGTACAGGTGAAATCCGGATCTACGAATAATGTTGCGCGACTCAAGCTGAAATAAGTATGGACATGCCTCCCGTTTTTTCTCCGATTGCTTCCGGTCCGCGCCCCAGGCGTGCTACCCGGACCGTCAAGATCCGTTATGGTGCGCGTGAAATTTTGGTAGGGGGCGACGCGCCGATTGTCGTGCAGTCGATGACCAACACCGATACGGCCGATGTCATCGGTACCGCGATTCAGGTAAAGGAATTGGCGCGGGCAGGATCGGAAATGGTTCGCATCACGGTCAACAATCCCGAGGCCGCCGCCGCTGTGCCCGCGATCAGGGAACAGTTGGACCGCATGGGGGTGGATGTGCCGTTGGTGGGCGATTTCCATTACAACGGGCACAAGCTGCTGACCGACTATCCTGAGTGTGCGCAAGCATTGTCGAAATACCGGATCAATCCGGGCAATGTAGGGCAGGGAGCGAAGCGGGACACGCAGTTCGCGCAGATGATCGAAGTGGCGTGCAAATACGACAAGCCGGTGCGCATCGGTGTCAATTGGGGCAGCCTGGACCAGTCGCTTCTGGCGCGCATCATGGATGAGAACGCTCGAAGAGCGCAGCCTTGGAGTGCCCAGGCGGTGATGTATGAGGCGCTGGTAACCTCGGCGATCGAAAACGCAGTACGGGCAGAGGAAATCGGACTGCACCGAAACAACATCATCCTTTCCTGCAAGGTGTCGGGTGTTCAGGATCTGATTGCAGTCTATCGGGAGCTCGCGAGGCGCTGCGATTTTCCGCTGCATCTCGGTTTGACGGAAGCCGGCATGGGAAGCAAGGGAATCGTGGCGTCGACTGCCGCGTTGTCCGTGCTGCTGCAGGAAGGGATCGGCGACACCATTCGCGTTTCGCTGACGCCGGAGCCTGGCGGCGACCGGACGCGCGAAGTCGTCGTCGCGCAGGAAATCCTGCAAACCATGGGCTTGCGCAAGTTCACGCCGATGGTAATCGCATGTCCTGGATGCGGTCGCACCACGTCGACAGTATTTCAGGAACTCGCGGACAGGATTCAGACGTATCTGCGGGATCAGATGCCCTCATGGAAAAAGGAATTTCCGGGCGTGGAGAATATGAACGTCGCTGTCATGGGGTGCATCGTCAACGGCCCCGGCGAATCCAAACACGCCAACATCGGCATCAGCCTTCCGGGTACCGGCGAATCGCCAGCGGCACCGGTGTTCATCGACGGTGAAAAAAAGGTCACCCTGCGGGGTGAACGTATCGCGGAAGAATTTCAAGCCATCGTGCTGGACTACGTCAAGGCACGGTACGGAAAAGCGGCCATCGAGCAACAGCCGGCTGCACTTTAATTACTCAAGCAGAATGTCAGAAAACAAAAAAGCCGACAAGATTGTCGGCGTAAAAGGAATGAACGATATCCTGCCGGCGGATGCGCCGCTGTGGGAATTATTTGAAAACACGGTCCAGTCGGTACTGAAGAGCTATGGCTTCCAGCAGATCCGCACACCGATCGTCGAGCCGACGGCACTATTTGCCCGAGGTCTCGGCGAGGTGACCGACATCGTCGAGAAGGAGATGTATTCCTTCGTCGATACGATGAATGGCGACCAGCTGACCTTGCGTCCCGAGAGCACCGCCGGCGTCGTTCGCGCCGCTCTCGAACATAATCTGACCTACGATGGCCCAAAGCGTCTCTGGTATGCAGGCCCGATGTTCCGGCACGAGCGACCGCAGCGTGGACGGTACCGGCAGTTTCACCAAGTGGGTGCCGAGGCGATCGGCTTCACCGGTCCCGACATCGATGCGGAATTGATCATGCTTGGCCAGCGCCTGTGGGATGACCTCGGCTTGCAGAATATCAGGCTGGAGCTGAACTCGATCGGCAACGCCGACGAGCGCAACAGGCATCGCGCCGACCTGGTTGCCTACTTCGAGCAGCACAAGGACTTGCTGGATACTGATGCGCAGCGCCGCCTGCATACCAATCCCTTGCGCATTCTCGATACGAAAAACCCGACCATGCAAGAGATGGTCAACGGGGCGCCAAAACTGCTCGACTACCTGGGCGAAGAGTCACGTGCGCATTTCGACGGCGTGCAAAACATTCTTCGCCATAACAGCATCCCGTTCACCATCAACACCAGGCTGGTGCGCGGCATGGATTATTACAATCGGACCGTATTCGAATGGGTCACTGATCAGCTCGGATCGCAAGGCACAGTCTGCGGTGGCGGTCGTTACGATCCATTGATCGAAATGTTCGGCGGAAAGCCCACACCAGCCTGCGGATTCGCCATCGGCGTGGAACGCGTTCTGGAACTGATGAAGGCGAACGGGGAAAAGTTTGATCCAAATCAATGCGACGTGTACGTCGTGCACCAGGGCGAACAGGCGCAGTTGCGCGCTTTCGTGATCGCAGAGCGCTTGCGCGATGCCGGACTTGATGTGGTGCTGCATTGTGCGGCGGCAGGAGCGGGCGGCAGCTTCAAGTCCCAGATGAAACGGGCGGATGCGAGCGGCGCTGCCTATGCAGTTATTCTCGGTGAGGATGAAATTGCCAAGGGCATGGCGTCCGTAAAAACCCTTCGCTCGGCAGATACCGCAAACAATCAAACCGAAGTCGAATTCGACGCTGTACCGGACTACCTGCTGGACCAGATCACCTGCGGTGACGGCTGCGACCATCCCGAACATCATCATTTACATTGACGGCACATCATCATGGCATACGATCTCGAAGAACAGGAACAACTGGCAACCCTCAAGGCCTGGTGGAACCGCTTTGGCAACATCGCGATTTGGGCGCTCACTCTCGCGCTGGCGGCTTACGCCGGCTGGTCCGGCTGGAATTATTATCAGCGCAACCAGGCAAACCAGGCGGCGCAGCTGTACGACGAATTGCAGAAGGCGGTTACTGCGAAAGACAACGCCAAGGTCCAGCGCGCGGCTACCGACCTGACAGGGAAATTCGGCAAGACGGCATACGCGCAGATGAGTGCGCTCGCCGCAGCCAAGGTGGCATTCGACGCAAACGACCTCAAGACAGCGAAAACCCAGTTGCAATGGGTGATAGAGAACGGCCGTGATGCGGAATACAAAGCCATCGCGAAAATCCGCCTTGCCGGAATCCTGCTCGATGAAAAGTCGTTCGACGAAGGGCTGAAGCTTCTGGCAGGTGACTTCCCCACTCAATTTGCAAGCGCAGTGGCGGACCGTAAGGGGGATATTCTTGCCGCCCAAAACAAGATCGATGAGGCACGCACTGCGTATCAGCTTGCACTCGAGAAAACAGAACAGAACAATCCGGGGCGGCAGTTGATTCAGTTAAAGCTGGATGCAATCGGTGGCGCACCCGCAAAAAATGTCGGTTGAACGCATTAAGGGGAAAAGATGCCAATTGCAACACACATTGCAGCAAAGTCACCGCTAAAGATTTCATTGCGATCTGTTCCGCATGCCGCGTTGAAAGCGGGTTGCGCGTTGCTGATGATTGCGGTGCTGGCCGGTTGTTCCACGCTGTCATCACTCAACCCGTTTGCGAGCAAGCCGGAGCCGCGCAATGTGCCGGCTTCACTCGTCGAATTTTCGCCGAGCATGAATGTGCGAACCGCCTGGACAGCCTCGATCGGCAGTGCCGGAACGTTCACATTCTCGCCTGCGGTTGCTGACGGAAGCCTGTATGCGGCTGGCGCGGATGGGACTCTGGCAAGACTGGATGCCGCAACCGGGCGGGACGTGTGGCGTATCAATGCCGGCATGCCCCTGACGGCCGGCGTCGGCGCCGATGGTACGACGGTTGCCGTGGCGGGCGCCAAGGGCGTTTTGCTTGCTTACGACACGGAAGGCCGGCAACGTTGGAAGGCACAGGCGTCGAGCGAGATTCTGTCCGCTCCCGCGGTGGGACAAGGGCTGGTCGTGGTTCGAAGCGTGGATAACCGGATTGCTGCCTACGACGCTGAATCCGGCGCGCGCAAGTGGGTCGCCCAGCGTCCATCGCCGCCATTGACCCTGCGTACCTCTCCAGGGATTGTCATCTCCGGACAAACTGCTTACGTGGCCTTGCCAGGCGGAAGATTGCTGGCGCTGGCCATGTCCAATGGTGGAGCGCGATGGGAGATTGCCGTCGGCGACCCGCGCGGAACGACCGAACTGGAGCGGATTGCAGACGTCTCGGGTGCGCCGGTGATTTCCGGCAACAACGTTTGTGCGGTCTCATACCAAGGCCGTGTCGGCTGCTTCGATACATCAAATGGCGCGCCACGCTGGGCGAAGGAGTTGTCGAGCGATGTCGGTCTCGGTATTGACGAACGTTTTGTGTTTGCGGCTGACGAACGCGGTACGGTGACGGCATTCGGGCGCGAAAACGGTGCGAGT
Source organism: Noviherbaspirillum sp. (assembly GCF_036846085.1). Taxonomy (NCBI): domain Bacteria; kingdom Pseudomonadati; phylum Pseudomonadota; class Betaproteobacteria; order Burkholderiales; family Oxalobacteraceae; genus Noviherbaspirillum; species Noviherbaspirillum sp. The sequence goes on from NZ_DAIUCO010000040.1 coordinate 21,245, forward strand.
GCCTGGCGCAACAACAAACTGGCTCACCGCCGTCTGTCGACGCCTGTATCGTTCGGTCGCGCTGTTGCGGTGGGCGACGGACAGGGATATGTGCATTTCCTATCGCGGGAAGATGGTGCGTTCCTCGCACGTGTCGCAACCGACGGCAGCAGGATCATCGCTGTTTCGCCCCAAATCAGCGGCGGCAATGCAATTTTTCAAACCCAGGCAGGGAATGTGGTCGCGCTCGCGGCAGAATAGACATCAATGAAGCCGGTAATCGCTTTAGTAGGACGACCTAACGTCGGCAAATCCACGCTGTTCAATCGGCTTACCCGGTCACGCGACGCGCTCGTCGCTGATCTGCCCGGTTTGACGCGCGATCGTCACTATGGCGAGGGGCGGGTCGGGGAGCGTCCTTTCCTTGTCATCGACACCGGCGGTTTCGAACCGGTTGCGAAAGAAGGAATCATGCATGAGATGGCCAAGCAGACCAAGCAGGCGGTCGCGGAAGCCGACGTCGTCATCTTCCTTCTTGATGGACGTCAGGGGCTGACCCCGCACGATAAAACAATCACGGATTTCCTGCGCAAGTCCGGGCGGTCCGTCATGCTGGTGGTTAACAAGGCGGAAGGGATGAAGTACACCTCCGTCGCCGCGGATTTTTATGAACTAGGCCTTGGCGATCCATACGTTATTTCGGCTGCGCATGGCGACGGTGTGGTAGATCTCGTCGAAGAGGCGCTCAACCTCGCCTTTGCCCAGCAAGCGCAAACCGAAGTTGACCTCGATGTGGCGGCAAGAGGCGTCAAGATCGCGATCGTGGGACGTCCGAACGTCGGCAAGTCGACGCTTGTCAATACGCTCCTTGGTGAAGACAGGGTGATTGCCTTCGATATGCCCGGCACCACCAGGGATTCGATCGAAATTCCTTTCGAGCGAGACGGCAAGCAGTACACATTGATCGATACCGCCGGGATACGCCGCAGGGGCAAGGTGTTCGAGGCAATCGAAAAGTTTTCGGTCGTCAAGACCCTGCAATCGATTTCCGAAGCGAATGTCGTGCTGCTGCTGCTCGATGCGCAGCAGGATATTTCGGAACAGGACGCTCACATCGCCGGTTTCGTGCTCGAATCCGGGCGGGCGCTGGTAGTCGGCATCAATAAATGGGATGGTCTTTCTTCCGACAAGCGCGATGAAATCAAGCTGGATATCGAGCGCAAGCTCAGCTTCCTGTTTTTCGCCAAATTCCATTTCATCTCGGCGCTCAAGTCGACCGGCATCGGTCCGTTGATGAAATCCGTCGACGATGCCTATGCCGCAGCCATGGCGAAGCTCTCCACGCCAAAGCTGACGCGGGCGCTCATTGAAGCGGTCGAGCACCAGCAACCGCGGCGCAAAGGATCCATCCGGCCGAAGCTTCGCTATGCGCACCAGGGTGGCCAGAACCCGCCGATTGTCGTTATCCATGGCAACGCGCTGGAAGCAATCGATGCAAACTACAAGCGCTATCTGGAGAAACACTTCCGCGAAACTTTTTCATTAGTTGGCACTCCATTACGTATCGAGCTGCGTTCAAGCAAGAATCCCTTCGCCAAACATGAAAAATAGGCATCCAGTTGGCAGGAAGCGTTAAAATCGATTACAGTCGTACTGCCGTACCCAAGAGGCACTTGAAATACCGTCATGTGTCACCAACTCCACATCACAACAACACCATGGAGCTGCCATGAGCAATAAAGGGCAATTGTTACAAGACCCCTTCCTGAATGCCTTACGTAAAGAGCACGTCCCGGTTTCCATCTATCTTGTCAACGGGATCAAACTCCAAGGCCATATTGAATCCTTCGACCAGTACGTCGTTTTACTGCGTAACACCGTTACGCAAATGGTTTACAAACATGCCATTTCCACAGTTGTCCCTGCACGGGCAGTCAACATCAGCCTTGAGTCAGACGCGGAATAAATCATCCACCCGCCGACCCTTCCTGCTATGCGCGCTGCATTAGTCGGCGTTGACTTCGGCAAAGGCGATTTTGCCGCGAGTATCGAAGAACTGTCCCTGCTAGCCAAATCGGCAGGGGCGGAACCTGTCACCTCCATCATTGGTAAGCGCGCGAGCCCTGACGCCGCGCTGTTCGTCGGGTCCGGCAAAGCCGAAGAGATCGGCAAAGCCATCGTCGACAATCAAATTGAACTGGTCATCTTCAATCACGCCCTGTCTCCCGCCCAGCAACGCAATCTCGAGCGAACCCTGAAGGTGCGCGTCATTGATCGCACCAGTCTTATTCTCGATATCTTCGCCCAGCGCGCCAAGAGCCACGAGGGCAAGGTGCAGGTCGAGCTTGCCCAGTTGCAGCATCTCGCAACCCGCCTTATCCGCGGCTGGACACACTTGGAGCGGCAGAAGGGCGGTATCGGTTTACGCGGTCCCGGCGAGACGCAGCTGGAGACGGACCGTCGGCTGCTTGGCGATCGGGTGAAGGCGCTCCGTACGAGGCTCGATAAACTGCAGCGGCAGCGAGAGACCCAGCGCAAGGCAAGAAACCGCAACAATACCTTTTCAGTCTCGCTGGTTGGATACACCAATGCGGGCAAATCCACCTTGTTCAATGCGCTGACGAAGGCGCGGGCCTATGCCGCGGACCAGTTGTTCGCAACCCTCGACACCACGTCGCGCCGCATTTTCCTGGGAGAGGCAGGTAACGTCGTGATATCGGACACGGTGGGATTCATCCGGGAGCTGCCTCACCAACTGGTTGCCGCATTCAGGGCAACGCTTGAGGAAACCATTCATGCAGACTTGTTGCTGCACGTTGTCGACGCAGCCAGCCCGGTGCGCCTCGAGCAGATCGACGAGGTCAATGCGGTGCTGAGGGAGATCGGCGCAGACCATATTCCGCAGATACTTGTATGGAACAAGATTGATGCCGCCGGACTGGATCCGGCGGTGGAACGTGATGAATATGATAAAATCCGGCGTGTTTTTATCAGCGCCCAGACTGGGGAAGGCCTCGATTTACTACGCGAAGCCGTCGCTGAATTTGCGAAAGCGGATGCATTGACGCATCTGGATCGCCTGCCGGTCGATGAACATCACGATGCACGAGCCCAATAACAACCAGAACAATCATTCAGCATTGCAAACCATTGTATAAACCGGATAGCCAAAGAATGCCCTTTTCCTTGATAAAAAAAATAGGCTTGAAATTCTCTCTGAACGATCCTCGTTGGGGCCGCGATTCACAGGACAATGGCCAGCAGCAGAATAACGATGGAAAGCGGCCGGGTGACGGTCCTCCCGATCTTGACCAACTTTGGCGTGATTTCAATCAGCGCCTCAATCGGCTGTTCGGAAACAAGGGCGGCGGCAGGGGAGGCGACGGTGGCGGTTTCACGCCCGACATGAAAGGCGCAGGCATCGGCATCGGTCTGGTAAGCGCAATCATCGCGTTTCTATGGCTGGTCAGCGGTTTCTTCATTGTGCAGGAAGGTCAGACCGCGGTCGTTCTGACTTTCGGCAAATACAGTCACACGACGCCAGCCGGTTTTAACTGGCGTTGGCCCTATCCGATTCAAAGCCATGAAATCGTGAACGTGTCGCAGGTTCGGACCGTGGAGGTCGGATATCGTTCCAGCATCAAGAACAAGCAGCCGAACGAATCGCTGATGCTTACTGACGATGAAAACATCATCGATATCCAGTTCGCCGTCCAGTATCGACTCAAGGACGCGTCTCAATGGCTATTCAACAACCGCGACCAGGAGGAAATGGTGCGCCAGGTTGCCGAAACGTCCATCCGGGAGATTGTCGGCAGGAGCAAGATGGATTTTGTACTGTACGAAGGACGTGAAAAGGTCGCCCTGGATGTAAGCCAACGGATGCAGCAGATTCTGGATCTGTACAACTCCGGTGTGATGATCACGAACGTCACGATGCAGGCAGTCCAGCCTCCCGAACAGGTCCAGGCGGCATTTGACGATGCCGTCAAAGCCGGGCAGGACAGGGAGCGTCAGAAGAACGAAGGCCAGGCATATGCAAACGATGTCATTCCGAGGGCGCGCGGTGCGGCCTCGCGACTGATGCAGGAGGCGGAAGCATATCGTGCGCGAGTCGTAGCCGCGGCGGATGGTGACGCCTCCCGATTCAAGCAGATTCTTGTCGAATATGAAAAGGCGCCTGCAGTGACGCGGGATCGTATATATCTCGACACCATGCAGCAGATTTTTGCGAATACGACAAAAGTGATGGTCGATGCTCGGACAGGAAACCAGTTGCTGTATCTGCCGCTGGATAAACTGATTTCCCAGGCAGCCGCCGCCGATGCGGCACGACCCGGGACAGTGACGCCTGCGCCGGCCGGCAGCCCGGTCCCGCCGACAGCGGACCAGCTCCGTGCACAGGAGGCCGAGCGGCAGAGAGATCCGAGAATGCGAGACGGACGGGAATCACGTGATCGGGAGACTCGATAATGAATCGCCTAATCTCTTTCATCATCATTGCGCTGATCGCTCTGTCGATCCTGTTTTCAACGTTGTTCGTCGTCGACCAGCGCCAATATGCAATTGTTTTTGCGCTGGGTGAAGTCAAACAGGTCATTTCCGAACCGGGCTTGCATTTCAAGATGCCGCCACCCTTCCAGAACGTGATCTTTTTGGACAAGCGTATCCTTACCCTGGATACGCCCGAGGCGGATCGCTTTATCACTGCCGAAAAGAAGAATATTCTGGTCGACGCATACGTAAAGTGGCGGATCGTCGATCCGAGACTGTATTTCGTCAGCTTCACCGGCGATGAGCGGCGTGCAAACGACCGTATGTCCCAGATCGTGAAGGCGGCACTCAACGAAGAAATTACCAAGCGTACGGTTCGCGAAGTGATTTCCGGGGAGCGCGGCAAGGTAATGGACGCGATCGAGAAAAAAGTCGTCAACGAGGCGAAGCAGATCGGCGTCGAGATCGTCGATGTGCGCCTCAAGCGAGTCGATTACGTTGAACAGATCAACGCCTCGGTCTACGACCGGATGAAGTCCGAGCGTGCCCGGGTCGCAAACGAATTGCGCTCAACCGGTGCTGCAGAGTCGGAAAAAATCCGTGCCGATGCGGATCGGCAGCGCACGGTGATCCTGGCCGAGGCATATCGCGACGCCGAAAAAATTCGAGGCGATGGCGATGCAAGGGCATCACAAATTTATGCCCAGGCGTTCGGGCAAAATCCGGAGTTTTTCAGGTTCTACCGTAGCCTGGAAGCATATCGCGCCAGCTTCAAGGACCGGAACGATTTGATGGTGGTCGATCCGAATTCCGAGTTCTTCCGATATTTCAAGAGCGCTTCATC
>NZ_DAIUCO010000041.1:0-26224 GCF_036846085.1 Noviherbaspirillum sp.
GACCCGGCGCGAAGCCGGCCACGCCGGTGCTCGCCGACAGCGACGGTGCCGCCAGGCCGGAAGGCATCCGCAATGTCCGCAAGGCAGTTCCGGTACGCACGAGGATGTCGCCGCTGGCGAGGTCGCGGGCGATGCTGGTGTTTTCGAAGTCCAGCACCTTGCGGATGTATTCGGAGGCATAGACATGGGTCAGCGGCTGCGCGGCAGCCCAGCGGTACACCTTGTGCAGCGCTTCCAGGCCGGCCGGCTTGGTGCCGGAATAGAAGTGGTAATAAATGTTGACCGGCTTGAAGCGCACCGGCGATTCCGCCACCTTGAAGGCGGCGATCACCTGCTCGTAGCCGTAGAAGGGGCCGGTCCAGCCATTGGTATATACATTCTCGTTCTGGTTCGGCGCGAAGACCTGATACCAGCCGTTCTTGCGCAACCCTTGCGACGCGAGGGTGGTCCAGGTGGTGGAGTTCGGATTGATGGCCGCGTCGCCGCCATTGAGGTTCAGGAAGCCATGCCGGTAGGTTTCCTCGATCGCCTGCGCCGGGGGAACGCAGTCCCCCGACCACAGGAACACGCTGGCGGTCTTGCCTTTCGGCATGAGGCGGTTGTTGATGTAATCCATCGAACCCCTGGTTTCCCGGGCCAGGTCGAATTCGTAACCGGGAAGCCGGAGATTGAACACCTTTTTCGGTGCCTGTTCCTGGCCGGCGGCGCGGGCGCGCATGCTGGCGACCGCCTCCGCCCAGGTGAACGGGTGCGAGTAGGAATGGCTCGCACCTTCCACATAGGGCAACGCGAAGATGCTTTGCGCGATCGGCTCCAGCTTGTCCGTCAGGTTGCGGTACAAGCCCTGGCTGGACAGTTCTCCTTCTATGACGGAGACGGTGGTAGGAATGCGGTAGCGCTCCAGGATGTCCTTCTTGATCACCTCGGCCGAAAACGGCGCGCCGGGCAGCTCCGCCCGGGATGCGAAACCGTCGCCGTCGATATGCGCGAGCAGCATGCGCCGGCCGCCTTCGGTGGTGACGTCAGGCACCGGCAGGTCGGGAAGGGCGAGCGCGGCCTTCAGGAACTTCAGCGGGTGCACCACCCAGGAGGCATATTCCGACAGTTGCGAGCGGCCGATCGCGAATGGTGTCAACACATAGCCGCCCCAGGGAGTCAGTGCCGCCGTGTCGTAGTGGTTGCCGCGATTGTCCGCTAGCCGCAGCAGGCTGCGGCCCTTGTTCTCCGCCAGTCGGATGGGAATGACATCGTCGCGGTTCGGGAACGGCGCCGATTCGAAGCCGACCATCTCCTTGTCCATTGCCTGCACGGTCAGGCGATCCGGCCGCGGCGCACGGAAGGGCACGATGTCCAGTGCCGCGGCCGTGGCGCCATCCAGTGCAAAACCGAAGCGGTCGAAGACGACCAGCCGCATGCCTTCCCGCGCACGCGCGGCCAGCCAGGGCGCGAGCGCCGTATTGCCGACCTTGTTCTCGAACCAGGTCACGACGCCGGCATAGCGGCCGGTCAGCGGTGCCGTTGGAAGCGGCGCGGCGGCAAGATCGAGAAATTCATACTTCAGGCCGAGATGGTTGAGCTGGATACCGAGAAAACGCTGCGCATCGGTGTAATGGAAGTCCAGCTTGTTGCCGGTATCGACCAGGACCAGCACCGTGCGCGGAACGACTTCGATGCTGCCTACTCCCAGCGACACCAGGCCGCCGTCTGCCACCCAGGGAATGAAGCCGTCGGCCATGATGCGCGCGGCGGTGCTGCGTGCCAGTTCCCGCGATGCCCGATTCTCCGGGGTGACGTAATCGATCGCGATCACCGGCAACTTGTAGCGGTCACGTGCCGTCTTCATCTGCGCCATCAGCCATTCACGGTCCTGCTCCGGTACGGGGCGGTAGGCGTTGCGGCCGGCGTCATACCCCTGGTACAGCGATTCGGCCGCCACCGCATACACGAGTGGCGACACCTCCGGCAGCAGCTCGAAGCCGCGGTTGAACATCAGGCGGGCTTCGGGATAGCGGCGCTTGAACTCGCGCAGGGTGGCGACCATCGCCGCCGTCTGACGGGCGCGCTCCGCGTCGGTCGTGGCGAACAACTGGTAGGAATCGAGCGTGTCGAGGAAGAAGCCGCGCCAGCCTTGCTCCCAGAGCGGCGCAATGATGGTGTTCAAGAAGAAGTCGCGCCAGCCGGGCGCCGCCTGGTCGATCACGCGGCTTCCCCACGCCGCGTTGTCACCGCGCAAAGCGTCCTTCGGAAGCCGGGAATAGTAGGGCCGCGAGGGCTGCACTTCGCCCAACGATACATAGGCGAACAATTCATGCCCGCCGTCTGCGGCGGCGCGTGCGGTGGCACGCGGATTGCGCACATGGGCCGGTTCGACGACGGCAATATCGAATGCCTGCAGATCGGACAACGGAGGATTGTCGCCGTAGTAAAAGGCGACCGAGGGAAGGGAAGCGGCAGCGTGCGATGGTGCGGTTGCAGTCCACGCGAGGAGCGCCCATCCTGCAATCCGCCACATCCATTGCCACATCGTCATGCCGCCGCCCCGGTTTGAATCAGCCACCGCAGGCCGACGGCGGGATGGACATTGCTTTGCGAGAAGAGTTCTGTCGGGACTCGAAATGTTCCTGCCGACGATGCGTATAGTGCATCGCTACCCGATCCGGAAAACAGCCGGACGACGGATGGAGCGCTATGGGGCAGTGCTGCAGAAAGCAAATGCATGTCGGATCGCCAATTTCATGAGAACCGACCAGAAACCCTGCTTCTGAAATGTTGATTGTCGGCAAAAGCGCACGATTTTAGCCGCAAAACGACAGGCAGGTTATTGAATGAATCTATTGCATCGATATGGCGACAGGTACAGCGCGAAGCCGCCGCAGGGATGCCGCGAAAGTAGCGATATCGGCCTTCGTATGCTCTTCGCTGGCCAGCCATGACGCGACCGTGTTTTCGAGTCGCCGCGATGCCTCGCCGGTGTCCTGCAACCCGAAGGTGCCGGCTGTTCCGGCGAGCGAATGCAGAAGGCGATGCAGCACCCGGAGGTCGGCTTCGTCGCCGCCGGCGATCCATCGATGCATCGCCTGTTCCATCGCATCGATGCGCGCCGGCAGCCTGGCAAGGAAGCCGTTCTGCAGCAGGCGCATTTGTTCCTGCAGGTTGTCGTCGGCCGTCATGATCAGTTTTTCCCCGCTTCCCACAACTGCCGCAGTTGTTGCGAAAGTTGCATCGGATCGAACGGCTTGGCGATGACGCCGATGGCGCCCAGCCATTTATACAACGCGACTTCGTTCTCCTGCACTTTCGCGGTCATGAAGATCGCCGGCACGTGCGAAACCGGGGGCAGGCGCCGCAGCGCGGAAAGGGTTGCGGGGCCGTCCATCTCCGGCATCATCACATCGAGCAGGAAAAGGTCCGGAACCAGGTTGCGCTCGATAGCTGCCAGCGCTTCGGCGCCGGATGCGCAGGCGGTTACGGAAAAGCCGCCGACGACTTCCAGGGCCATCTGGGCGACCGTACGGATGTCGGGATCGTCCTCGACATACAGAATGCTCGACAATCCACGCGCCGTCATGCCATTTCCTTCCTGATGCCGGCGACGTCATGCCCGACGAGGTTTTCGCTGTGCAGGGGCAGTTCGACGAAAAACTCGGTGCCGCCGCCCGGTGGCGTAATGAAATCGATCCGGCCGCCATGCTGTTCGACGATGCTGCGGCAAATGCTCAGCCCCAGTCCTGTCCCGCCCTTGTGCATCGAATTGCCGGTGTCCGCCTGGGCGAACTTCTGGAAAATCTTTGGCCTGAATTCTTCAGGGATGCCCGTGCCATGGTCGATCACGGACAGGCGCGCCCGTCCTTCCTGAGTTGCGACCCGGACTTCGACAGCCTGACCGGATGGCGTGAATTTCACCGCATTCGAAAGCAGGTTGACCACCACCTGGATCATCCGGTCGCGGTCGGCGTTCACGATGACGGCAGGTTCCCCTGCCGGCGCATCATGGAACATCAGAGTGACATTGAACTGCCCGGCGTAGCCACAGGTGGCGTCGATCGCCTGCTGCACCAGCGGACGCAGCGCGCGCGGTGCGAGATCGAATTCCATGTTGCCCGACTCCATCTTCTCGATATCGAGGATGTCGTTGATCATGCGCACCAGCCGTTCGCAATTCGCGTTGGCGATATCGACCAGCTTCTTCGCCTGCGGCGGACAGGCGCCGAGCGCGCCGCCGGCAAGCAGCCCGAGGGAGCCGCGTATCGAGGTCAGCGGCGTACGCAATTCGTGCGAGACCGTCGAGATGAATTCGTTCTTCATCTGCTGAATCTTTTTGCGCTCCGAAATATCCTCGACGAAGATGCTGAAGAAATAGGTTTCATGCGTACCCGCTAAACCAATGGTCATCTCGACCGGTATTTCCTCGCCGCGGCGATTGATGAGGGTGCGTTCAAGGCGGCGATTGAAGAAGTTGGCCCTGCCGCTCCCATGGAAATCGCGCATTGCCGTTTCATAATCCGCCCAGTAACGCTGCGGAACCACCAGTTGGGTCAGAGAACGCCCGATGGCTTCCTCGCTGCGCCAGCCGAACATGCTGATGGCGCTGCGGTTCCAGTCGGTGATCTGTCCATGCAAATCGACACCGATGAAGGCGTCCTGGGCAGTATCGATGATCGTCTGGACGCGAATTTCATTGGCGGTGACGCCGGCCAGGGCTTGCGCAAGTTCAGCCGTGCGCTGCTGCACCCGCTTTTCAAGCGTCTGGTTGAGCTCCTTGAAGGCGGCTTCCTTGTAGAGGAGGTTGGCCACCAGCAGGTTCAGGGAACTCGTCAGTGCATTGACCTCGAAATAACTGCCGGTGTTGGGTGCAATTTTCTCTGCTTCGCCGTTCTGTATGCGTTGCGCCGACCGGGCAAGTGACCACAGCGGTTTGGTGATGCGGCGGGCAGCGATCAGGCCGAGCAGGGAAAACAGCAGTGCAAGTCCGATGCCGCTGGCCAGCACCTGGTTCTGGATGCGCTTGACCGGCAGGAAAGCATCGTCCGCGCTTTGCCGCACCAGCACTGTCCAGCCGAGGCCCGGGTAGGTCGCATAGCCTTTGCTCTTGCTGAACCCGACGAGATATTCCATGCCATCCGGCCAGGTCTCGGTGCGGAAATTTTCGGGATGGTCGCGGTCACGCCGGTAGTTCGCCAGCGATATCGTCTTTCCCTGCATGGCGGGCGGCCCAAGAAGGATCTTCCCATCTGCGGCCACGATCATTGCCTCGGCCTTGCGCCGCACTTCGATCGGCCGCATCACCGATTGCTCGACCTCCTTCGCCCATTGCCACGACAGGTGCACGCCGAGCACGCCCTTGGCGGCATTGTCCATGCCGCCGTAGGGAAAGGCGACGTCGACGAAACGCATCGGTTCCTTGCCGGCATCGCTGGGCAGAAGTTTCGCCAGCAGCTTCGCTTCGTGCACGTCGGCGAGATAGATGCCCTTGAGCGCGTTGCTGTGCCATGGCCGCTTCGAGACGTCCACGCCCTCCAGCAATCCCCTGGCCGCTACCGTTACCTTGCCGTCCATATCCGTCAGGCCGATCCATGCGTAATAGGGATAGTCCTGCTGTAGTGATTCGAGAATGGCCCGCTTGGTTGCCGGGGTGCTGTCCGGTGCGCTGAGTTCTGCGCGTTGCGCCATCAGTTGCACTTCCCGGTAGCGTTCGAACATGCCACGATCAAGCTTGTCCGAGGTTTGTACGGCAAGTTCGCCCAGGCTGTTGCCGATATTGGATTTGAGCTGTTCGGTCGCGGTGACACCGATGATTTCCACCAGGACCACCGTCAGCAGCAGTGATAATGCGGAGAACACCACCGCGAGGTAGACTCCCACGCCGCGGTCGTAAATGATCTTTTTTAAATTCATTGAATGGTCTGCATAACGGTGAGGGCAGGGCTGGGATCGGGGCTGGCATCCCTGCCATCGGGCGATTCGGAGAGGATACCGGTTTGTGATGCTCTACGGAAATGTCATATGCAGGATTTTTCTGAATTGATGGCTGCGCGCCACCTTTGTGGTGGCCTTTAAAACAAGAAAGTTGATCAAATGACTACGCAATCGCTCCTGCAGTGGACGGATGAGAATTCGCCGGACGGACCCGGCACGCTGCCATGGCGATCGGAAAGCGCGGCGGCTGCGCCGAAACGGGTACGGGTGGCGGATGACCGGATGACCGCCGATACCGCGCTGCGCCTGGCGAGCGAAGGAAGCGCACTGCTCTGGCGGGGCGATTTCCAGAATGCCCGACAGTTATTGCAGGCGCTGGCGCGCCGCATCGACCGCAAGCCGCGCAAAACCGGCGCCACGCCGGCCGACAATTTCCACCTGCACCGCCAGGCGCAGGCGCACCGCGCGCGCATCCTCGGGATGCTGCTGATCCCCTTCGACGCCGGCTATACGATCCCGCTGCGGCGCGCGCCCGATGTCCGGCAGGCCTGCCTGGAAGCCTACGGTCCCGACGCCGGCCCGTTCGCGACTTCCCTGCGGGAGCTGCTGGGCGTGATCGGCGCGCATGAATGGCGCAAGAAAGGGGTCGGGATCCCCGCGCTCGGTGCCCGCATCCATCCGCACTACGGCGTGTTTTCCCCGGTCCGCGGCGAGTATGTGGGCATGATGGCCGAGGCGCCGCTGCCGTCAACCGCGCTGGCGTTCGATATCGGCACCGGCACCGGCGTGCTGTCGGCGATTTTGGCCCGCCGTGGCGTAAAGCGGGTGATCGCAACCGACCAGGACCCGCGGGCGCTGGCCTGCGCGCGGGAAAATATCGAACGGCTCGGCTATGCCTCGCAGGTAGAGATCGTGGAGGCGGATCTTTTCCCTGCCGGAAAAGCGCCGCTGATCGTCTGCAATCCGCCATGGATTCCCGCGCGGCCCAGTTCCGCCATCGAATATGCGGTGTATGACCCTGACAGCCGGATGCTGCGCGGCTTCCTGGCCGGCCTGGCGGCGCACCTGGAGCCGGGTGGCGAGGGCTGGCTGATCCTGTCGGACATTGCGGAGCATCTCGGCCTGCGTTCGCGCGCCGAATTGCTGGCGCTGATCGACGGTGCTGGCCTGACGGTGGCAGGGCGGATTGACGTCCGTCCGCATCATCCGAAGACGGCCGACCTCGGGGATCCGCTGCACGCCGCCCGCGCCGCCGAGATCACCTCGCTCTGGCGGCTTGCGGCGCGCTGAACGGTCGGGGACAATAGGGCCGTTTTCAATACTTCCGATTGCATATACATGAGCAACAAACCCGCCCGCACGCTGACATTCAAGTGCAAGAGCTGTTCCAAACCCGTCACCCTGTTCCTGCAGAAGGTGTCCGCCTGTTCCCATATCCAGCCTTACCAGGGGATCTGCAAATGCGGCGAGGTAATGCGCCATGCAACCGGGCAGAAGGATGCCGTCGAGTCCTTCCTCGCTTCCCCGGACGGCAACTGGTCGCATCACCATCATCACTGATCTCGTCCACGCCGTTCAAGGAGGCTAGTCATGCCTGATGCCGTCATCGCCTGGCCCATGCTGGCCGCATTTCTGGTCGCCAGCCTCGTGCTTGCGGTCACGCCCGGACCCGCGGTGGTCTACATCGTCACCCGTACCATCGCCCAGGGACGGCGCGCCGGGCTGGCCTCGGTGGCGGGCGTCGCGCTGGGCAATCTCGGCAATGCCATCGGCGCGTCGGTGGGGCTGGCAGCGTTGTTCGCCGTCTCGTCGCTGGCATTCAGCGTCGTGAAATACGCCGGCGCCGCATACCTGATCTATCTCGGCATCAAGGCCTTGCGCGCAGCGCCGGCCGGGCCGGCATCATCGCCGGCGTCCGGCACCGGCATGGAAAGGCAGGCGCCGCAGCTCGGCAGGATTTTTCGCGACGGCTTCCTGGTCGCATTGCTGAATCCGAAAACGGCGATCTTCTTCGCCGCCTTCCTGCCCCAGTTCATCGACCCGGCGGCATCCGCCGTCATCCAAAGCATCCTGTTCGGCGCGGCCTTCGTCCTGATCGCCGCACTCACCGACATGGTTTACGTGCTGGCCGCGAACGCCGCCGCGCCCGCATTCGCCAACTTGAAAGGCATCGGTGCCGCGGGTCGCTATGCGACAGCGTCGGTTTTCATCGGTCTCGGCGTATTCACCGCCGCCTCCGGTTCCAATACCGCAACAACCAAATAAGGATTCGCCATGCGCATGACCGATATTCCCTTCGGAACGACCGACTGGAGCAGCATTCTGCCGACCGAACACAAGGGCGAAACCGGTACCGCGTGGTGGCGTACGCAAACCTTCGGCGGCATCCGGGTGCGAATGGTCGAGTACACGCCGGGCTATCTTGCCGACCATTGGTGTTCCAAGGGGCATGTGCTGCTGTGCCTGGAGGGAGAGCTGCACACCGAACTGGAAGATGGCCGGACATTCATTCTCAGGCCGGGCATGAGTTACCAGGTCGCCGACAATGCCGAGCCGCACCGTTCCTGGACCGGTGTGGGCGCCAGGCTGTTCATCGTGGACTGACGGGCGGCATTGCCGTTTCTCTTGCAGCCTGTCAAAGCGATGCCTGCATCGATGGCGTATGGTCGAAAAAATCGGCCGTCATGGTTGATTGCCGGCAAACCTCGAAATCATCCAATACCATCGATAAGACCAATAAAGGAGACTCCGATGAACAGAATGCGACGCTTGATCATGCTGGCATGGGCCGGTTCCGCGCTGACCGGGACCTTGGCCGGATGTGCCGGCACATCCAATCCCAACACCACGGCCGACGGCAGCAGCGTCTGGCGCACCTTCCGTGCCACCGACGGCACCGATATTCATTACCGTTACTGGGCGGCGACACGCAAGAAGCCGCGCGCGCTGGTGCAGGTCGTCCACGGCGCCGCCGAGCACAGCGGCCGCTACGACCGTTTCGCCAGGGCGCTGGTTGCGCAGGGCTATGCGGTCGCTGCCACCGATCATCGCGGCCATGGCCGCACGCGGATACGGTCCGGGCAGCTCGGCGATGCCGGCCCGGACGCATGGAACCGCTTCGTCACCGACGAAACCCACCTGACGCAATTGCTGCGCACCGAACATCCCGGCTCGCATATCGTGCTGTTCGGCCACAGCATGGGATCGTTCATTGCACAGGACTACATGACCCAGCGGCCGAGGCTGATCGACGCGGTGATCCTGAGCGGCACCGCCTACGGTCCCCCGCCGCCGAAGGAATTGCTGGGCGCGCTCGATGCCGCAGCCAAGTCGTCGCCGCTCGGACCCTCTGAAATATGGGCCAACCTATTCAAGGATTTCAACCAGCCCTTCACGGGCAAGCCGGGTTTTGAATGGCTCAGCCGCGACGCGGCGGAGGTTGCGAAATACCAGCAGGACCCGCTGGCCGGGTTCGCCTTCAGCAATGAACTCGTTCGCGACTTCTTCCAGGGGCTTGCCGATTTGCGCGACCCGGCACGGGAGGAGCGCATCATCAGGAACCTGCCGGTGCTGGTCATCCAGGGCGAACTCGATCCGGTCGGCGCCAACCTCAAGGCCACGCAGGCGCTGCTCGACCGCTACAAGGCCTTGGGCATGACGGACATCAGCCACAAGTTCTACCCCGGTGCGCGGCATGAAGTCCTCAATGAAACCAATCGCGACGAAGTGCAGCGCGACGTGCTGGCCTGGATGGACAAGACCATTCCCAAGAACGACTGACGGCACGCAATGAACCGTGCCTGTCGTGCGTGGCGGCGGAATGTTCACTTGCTTGTCACGACCTCCTGCGGGGAACTAGAATAGCGGCACACCGTCACGCAGGGGAGCACCATGAACATCGTCACCATCGCCATTGGCATTGCCCTCGTGTTTTTCGGCATCTACATGGCGATCGCGAGAAAGCGGCAACCGCAGGCGGCCGGCAAACGCCAGGCGCTTCAGGAATTGTTCGGGGACGAAATGGGTAACCGCATCCATCTCGGCACCTACGTGGTGATACCCATCCTGGCCGGCGGCATGTTCATTTTCTCCGGCATGCGCGGCGTGTCGATTTTCTGACGCCGCCATACTGCAAGAGCCGGCGTCCTTCGCGTGCAACTTACCGTTTCCCGCGCAGGAGTTCCTTGCGCATCGCATCCAGCGCCGCCGATTGATGCCCCTGGCGGGAAACCAGGAATGTGCGAGCCCTCGCGAATTTCTCCGGCAGGGGATAGGCGGCAACTTCACTGTCCGCATGAACCACCCGCAGCACCGAACGCGGAACGATCGCCATGCCCGAGCCGGCTGCGACGCAGGCGACGATCGCGTGATACGACCCGAGTTCGAGCACGCGGTCCGGCACGACGGCGGCTTGGCCGAGCCATTCTTCGAGGGTGCGCCGATACGAGCAGCCGGCGGCGAAGGCGATGATCGTATGTTTTTTCAGGTCCTTCGGCGTGCAGATCTGCGGCGTGTTTTTCGACGTGATAAGCACCAGTTCCTCCACGAATACTTCCTGGGCGTCGAGGTCCGGCGCGGTAAAGGGCTCCGCGACCAATGCAGCCTCCACATCGTAGTTGCGCACCTTGCCGAGCAAGGCTCCGGACGTGCCGGTCACGAGTTCGATCTGCACCTCCGGATAGTGCCGGTGGAAGCGCGCCAGCACCGACGGCAGGCGCGCGGCCGCCGTGCTTTCCATCGTGCCGAGGCGCAGCGTGCCACGCGGCGTGCCCGTCCTGATGGCAGCCTCCGCCTCGGACGACAGCTGCAGCAGCCGTTCCGCATAGGCAAGCAGGACCTTGCCCTCCGACGACAGCAGCAGTTTGCCGTTCTGCCGCTGGAACAGCTTCACTTCCAGCCGGTCTTCCAGCTGCTTTACCCGCGTGGTGACGTTGGACTGTACGCGGTTGAGCTGGGCGGCCGCCTTGGTGATGCCGCCGAAGTCGACCACCGCCTTGAATATCTGCAATGAATCCAGATCAATGTTTCTCATTTCGAGAACCTCCCATCTCTATTATTCATTTTTCGATATGGCGAGGTCAAGGTACACTTGCAGCGTCCTGCCGCTTCAATGACAACGTGATGAAGTTCGGAAAGTATCTCTGTTAGCAAAATCTTGCCGCCAAAACCGTATGCCTGTAAACGAACTCGCCGCCGATACATCCGCTTCACCCATTCCCGCCGCGCTTGCCGGACTGTTCGCGCTGGCGGTGGCCATGGGCATCGGCCGCTTCGCCTTTACCCCGGTGCTGCCGATGATGCTCGATGATGCCGGCCTGTCAATTGCCGGCGGCGGCCTTCTTGCTTCGGCCAACTATCTTGGCTATCTGCTCGGTGCGATCTCGGCAATGTTCGTGCGCATCGATCCGCCGCGCGCCATTCGCATGGGATTGAGCGCGATTGCCGTCACCACGCTCGCGATGGCACTCACGCTGCCGCTCGCCGGATGGCTGCTGCTGCGCCTGGCAGCCGGTGTTGCCAGCGCCTGGGTCCTGATATCGGTCTCCGCATGGTGTCTCGAAACGCTGGCCCGCTACCAGCGGCCGGCGCTCAACAGCATCGTGTTCGCCGGTGTCGGCAGCGGCATCGCCATCGCCGGGATGCTCTGCATCGCGTTGATCGCACAGGACGCCGGGTCCTCCCGCGCATGGCTGGTGCTCGGTCTGTTTTCCGCCATCGTGACGGCTGTCATCTGGCGTTTCTTTCCGAGTCGCTCGGCCGTCACCGCGACGGTATCGCAGGGCAGGGCACGTTATCGCTGGACAGCCGACTCGGTCCGCCTCGTCGCCTGCTACGGGTTGTTCGGTTTCGGCTACATTATTCCCGCCACCTTCCTGCCGGTGATGGCGAAGAAAGCGCTGCAGGATCCGACACTGTTCGCCTGGTCGTGGCCGGTATTCGGCGCTGCCGCCGCGTTATCGACACTGGCGGTCGCCATGCTGGTGCGCCGCTTCGGCAATCGCTGGTTATGGATTGCCTGCCATGTGGTGATGGCAATCGGCGTCGCGCTGCCGGTCCTGTGGAATCCGCAATGGTCGCAGTTTCCCGCCATCCTGATCGCGGCGCTGTTCGTCGGCGGCACCTTCATGGTGATCACGCTGTGCGCGATGCAGGAAGCCAAGCAGGTGGCCGGCAAGGATGCGACGGGGCTGATCGCCGCGATGACTTCCGCATTCGCCGCAGGACAGATCGCCGGGCCGCTCAGCATCGGCATCGTCGCCGGCAAGGACGGCGATTTCAGCCGGGCACTGTATCTGGCCGCCGCCCTGCTGCTGATCAGCGCGGCGCTGCTCGCCGTAGGCAGGACACGCGCGACCGCCTGAGTTTATATTTGATTGAGAAAGGACCTTTCATGAGCAACGATTCCCGACCCGCCTCGCAGGGCAATGGCCCCGAACGCATGCCGCCGATGGACCCGGAAAGCATGGACGACGCGCAGAAAGCCGCAGCGCAGGAAATGATCGCCGGTCCGCGCGGTGCGGTGAAAGGCCCGTTCATTCCGATGCTGCGCAGCCCCGAACTGATGAACCGGCTGCAAAAGGTCGGCGAATACCTGCGTTTTCAAAGTTCGCTGGACACCCGCCTGAATGAATTCGTCATGCTGATCACCGCGCGCCACCTGACCAACCAGTTCGAGTGGCGGGTGCATTATCCGCTGGCATTGAAGGCCGGCGTGAAGGCCGAGGTGCTTGATGCGCTGGCGGAAGGCCGCAGGCCGGCGGGCATGGCCGCCGACGAGGAAATTGCGTACGACGTATGCGATGAGCTGTTTCGCACGCATGGTGTCTGCGACACGACCTATCGCCGCGCGGTGGAGTCGTTCGGCGAGCGTGGCGTGATCGACATGGTCGGGCTGGCCGGCTATTTCACGACCGTGTCGCTGATCATGAATGTCGCACGCACTCCTGCCGAGCCCGGTTCTCCGGTGACGCCGCTGGCGCCGTTTCCGCTGTAGGCATCAGCGTAAACGGCGCCTGACTGCATCGGTTAGCCGACGGCTTCTTCGCCCGTCTCCTTGCTTGGCGCCAGCACGGTCTCCCGTTGCGAGTCGATGAAGCGGGACAGCGCATCTTCCAGCGAAGGCAGCAGGTTGCCGCGCTCGCTGGTCATGGCGGTGTAGGCCGGGCGTGCCGCAATGTAGCCGATGTCGTTTCCGGATACCGGTACTACCCGCTTCGGATCGAGCCCGGCCATCTCCGCTGCTTTCACCGCGAGTTCCGCCCAGGTGATCTCCCTGTCGTTAGTGAGGTGCCAGATGCCGCTTTCCTTGTCGATCAGCAGATCCAGACAGGTATGCACGAGGTCCGGCACATAGGTGGGCGATATGGTGATGTCGCCGGCGGCCTTGAATTGCTCTCCTGCCTTCAGGGTGCGCAGCGCCTGCGTCAGGAAATTGAAGTTGTCCCAGGGGCCGAAGAATGAACTGGTGCGCACCATCAGCGCATCCGGATACATATCCTGCAGCCTGCGTTCCGCGTCCGCCTTGCTCCGGCCGTAGACATTCAGCGGCGCGACCGGATCGCTTTCGACATAGGGTTTGCCTTTCAGGCCGTCGAACACCAGATCGCTCGAGAACGTCAGCAACTGGATGCCGCCTGTCGCACAGGCACGGGCAAGGACTTCCGGGCCGAGCGCATTTTCACGCATGCATCTGTCCACATCGTTCTCGGCCTCGTCCACCCGCACATAGCCGCCGGTGTTGATGATGGCCCAGGGCTGGTATTTTGCGATGGCCTTTTCCACCGATTGCGAATCGGCAATATCCATCTCCTGCCTGCTCAGTAAGCGGAATGCAAGATTGCGCTGTTCACAAATGCGCGCGAACGCGCTACCGAGCGTGCCGGTGGCCCCGGTAATCAAAATAGGCTGCACAAGTCCATGCTCCTTTTTCTTGACGCTGGAACGGATCGGCGTCGGCGTCGCCGCAATGTCCACCGGATCGCAGAAGAACCGGCCCGGGCGCCGCCACCAGCCTAGTCCCTGCAGCACCGGGTGCGACAATTCGCTGCCGCCGGCCAACTCCCGCATCAGCGTGGCGACGGCGGTGGGGCGCGGTTCCGGAGAGCGCACATCGTAGGGTCCCGATTCGTAGTAGCCCCTGCATTCCGTCACCAGGCAATTCCAGTCATAAGAACCAAGCAGTGCCCAAACCGTCACCGCCCGCATGTCGACGCCGTTCTGGCGTACTTCCTTGCAGGCATCCCATATTTCAAGCAGCCAGCGCAACTGGTCTTCACGATTCGCATCGATGTGGGCTTCGGTTACCGCCAGCGGCAAACGATAGCGCTCCCAGACCTCCTGCAGCAACGGACCGATGCCTTCGGTCGGCGTTGCGAGTGCCCGTGCCGTTTCGATGTCGGCAAAGCCGCCGCTGCAAAAACGTTCTGGAAAGCGCTCTGCGCGGTGGTCCAGCCAGCGTTCGCTCGTGATGTAATAGTTGACGCCAATAATGTCCGGCGGGCAGGTATTTTCCGCGAACCAGAGAAACTTCGATGCGTCGATGCCGGTATCGATAAGGTACTGCCACAGTGCGTGCCCGGGCCCGACCTTGCCGCAAAGAAGATCCCACCCCAGCCATCGCCGCTCGTTGTAGAAGTTCGCGAGCGAAGACATTTCCGGCGTGCTGTAAGACTTACCGAGATCGTCGGTCTGGACCAGCTTTGCGGATGGATTGATCTTGCGGATTTCCCGCATGGACAGAACGACCGCGCGGCACTGATTGATCAGAGCCTGGATGAAGGTGCGCTCGTCCCGTCCATGCGGGTACCAGACGCCGTACAAGCCGCTGAAGCGGGCGGTAGTAAGGGGTTCGTTGACAGGTGTGTAGTACTCCACCCATGGGTAACGCTGCGCGACCGCACCGGCAAATTCTGCCAGCTTGACCGCAAAATCCGGGTCAACCAGGCTGGTATGTTGCGGACCGCTGCCGTGATGTACCAGTCCGACGATGGGCGTGACACCGAGGCGCTGCAACTCCGGCAGCCGTTCATCAGGCCACGACCAATCGGCATCGGCGATGCCGTTGGGCGCCGTGCGCTCCCACAACACAGGGTATCGGATGGCACGGATGCCGAGCGATGCAAAGCGTTCCAGGTCGGCGGTCCGTGTCGCATGGCCATTTCGCTCCATCTGGCTGAAATATTCATCAAGCACGCGATTGACGGTGCATTCGAGGCCGCCCCATAGCTCAAGCGGTGGTGTTTCTTCGTTCAATATATTTTTCATAACATTAATCCCATTGAAAGCATTAAAGCCTTGTGAAATTGAAATCGGGGGAGGGAGAAGGGAAGTTGGAATGCTGGTGTGAAGAATGGAAGTGTGTGCATACCGTCGTTACACTGCCCGCATAAAAGATTGATGGCACTTACTGCAGCAAATTGTTGACCGGTCTCGGAGATCGAAATGCAAATTCCAAGCCATGGGGTTCGTACCGAAGCCATTCTTTCGTGACATCCAAATGGACCCAAACAATCCGGTGCGGACGAAAGATGTAAAGGTTTATTGACGATCGTCAATATTTTCGGTCGTGTTCGCAGCGCTGACGCAACCCCTGCTATATTTGTGTTCGTCAAGAAATTATTCGAATAAAAAAAGCATGTCGAAATGGCATGGTTCAACACCGGTTCCTGCCGGTACTTACGGTGACGAATTCCCGGCGATACTCTTCGGGCGGTAATCGCAGGCAGCGCAAGGTTCATCCATGACAGTGACTCGCGATAACAAAATTGTGGTTGACGAGAAGGCGCGTCTTGATGCGCTTCATCAATACAATATTCTCGATACGGGCCGGGAAGGCGTGTTCGACGATATCGTGCACCTCGCCGCATCGATCTGCGACACGCCGATGTCGACCGTTACCCTTGTCGATGAAAACCGCCAGTGGTTCAAATCGCGGCTTGGCCTTACCGTCTCGGAAACCCCGCGCCATATCGCATTTTGTTCCCACACCATTGGCCGGCCCGGTCCCTTTATCGTCCATGACGCGCTCACCGATCCGCGTTTCGCCGATAACCCGATGGTGAAGGGTGAACCGAATATCCGCTTCTATGTCGGCATACCGCTGATCAACATTGATGGCCATGCAGTCGGCACCCTGACCGTGATGGATCACAGGCCCCGCAGGCTCAGCGATGATCAGCTGTTTGCATTGCGCGTGCTGGCCCATCAGGCCCTTACCCAGCTCGAATCAAGGCGCAGCATCGTCGAACTGAACCGGCTGATGATGGAGCGTGACCAGGCGCAATCCGGTTTGCAACGCATGCACGATGAACTGGAAGCGCGCGTGCATGCGCGCACGCGCGAACTTGTACAAGCCACCGCCGCGCACAAGAATGCGGAGCTGCTGTATCGCACATTATGGGAAACCACCACCGACGCGGTGCTGATACTCGATATGGATGACGTCATCCGCTATGCGAATCCAAGCACCTTGCAGGTGCTCGGTTATATGCCGGAAGAATTGATCGGCAAGGACCTTGCAACGATACAACCGGAACGCTTCCGGGAAGCGCATCGGCGCGGAAAGCAACGCTACCTGCAAAGCGGCTTGAAAAAGCTCGACTGGCGCTCTACCGAAGCAACTGCGCTGCTGCGCGACGGCACCGAGCTGCCGGTCGAGATCTCCTTCTCGGACATGGATCTGAACGGACGGCGGCTGTTCGTCGGATTCTTCCGCGATATCGCGGAAAGGAAGAAGGCCGAGGCTGCCCTTTTCGAGGAGAAGGAGCGAGCGCAGACCACGCTCAAATCGATCGGCGACGCGGTGGTCAGTGCCGATGTCGATGGAAAAATCACCTTCCTTAATCCGATCGCCGAGCAGTTGACCGGCTGGCGCAACGAAGAAGCAGCGGGGCGTACGTTATCGCAGGTACTCAACCTGGTCGACGAAGAAACCGGCATGCCGGTTGCCTGCCTGTCGCCGGATACCACAGCTTCCGGCAGGCCGGCGGGCATCGGCAGCAGGACCTTGCTGATGCGCCGTGACGGCGAGCAATTTTCCGTCGAAGGGTCGATCGCCCGTCTGCTAGACCGGGACCGGCAGTCGACCGGGTGCGTCATCGCATTTCGGGATGTGTCGCTCGCGCGCAAGCTGGCGGCTCAGTTGTCGCACCAGGCCAGGCACGATCCGCTGACCGGTCTGGTCAATCGCATGGAATTCGAGCGCCGCCTGCGGCTGGCGCTCGGCAAGGTGGAAGTCAACGGGATCGGTCACGGCCTGCTCTATCTCGACCTTGATCAGTTCAAGGTGGTCAACGACACCTGCGGTCACGTCGCCGGCGACGAACTGCTTCGGCAGATATCCGCCGTGCTCAGGCTCAATCTGCGTGACAGCGATACGCTGGCCCGGCTCGGCGGCGACGAATTCGGTGTGTTGCTGGAAAGCTGCCCGCCTGACGCGGCGCTGCGCATTGCGGAGAAGCTGCGCCAGGCGGTGGCCGAGCATATCTTCGCGTGGGAGGACAAGCGATTCACGGTCGGCGTCAGCATCGGCCACGTGAACTTTGACGACGATACGCTCACCCTTGCCGAAATACTGAGCAATGCCGATGCGGCCTGCTATGTGGCCAAGGAGCGTGGACGTAACCGCATCTATACGTATCTGCCGAAAGACCAGGCGCTGGCGACGCGCCATGTCGAAATGGAATGGATCGGGCGCATTACCAGCGCACTGGATGAGCAGCGTTTCTGCCTGTACGTGCAGCCCATCATTGATTTGCAACGCTCGGCCGCGGAACCGTTCTCGACGCCGTCGCACAGCGAAGTGCTTCTGCGCATGCGCGAACGGGACGGGCGCATGGTGCTGCCGATGGCCTTCATCCCTGCCGCGGAGCGTTACAACCTCATGCCCGCCCTGGACCGCTGGGTGATCCGGTCCGTGTTTGCGCATATTGCCGCGAGCGTCGCTGCGGGGGGCAGGGCATCGCGGGTGTGCTATGCCATCAATCTGTCCGGCGCGTCGCTGGCTGATGAAAACTTTCTAAATTTCGTGCGCAGGGAGTTTGCCGAATCCGGGATCGCGCCTTCGCAGATCTGTTTCGAAATTACCGAAACGATCGCCATCGCCAATCTTGTAAATGCCGCGACGCTGATGGGTGAACTCAAGGCTCTGGGTTGCAGCTTTGCACTCGACGATTTCGGCAGCGGCATGTCGTCGTTCGCTTACCTGAAGCACCTTCCCGTGGACTTTCTCAAGATCGACGGCTGCTTTGTCCGCGACATTGTCGATGATCCGATCGACCATGCGATGGTTGCCTCCATTCATCACATCGGCCATCTGATGGGGATTCGTACCATCGCCGAATTCGTGGAAAATGATTTGATTCTGGATAAATTGCGCTCTATCGGCGTCGACTTTGCACAAGGCAATGCCATCGGTGCCGCAGCGCCTCTCCTTCCCGAATCCGGCAACGTTTGATTTTCCTTTCCGGCGCCGCGTGTTTTCTTGTGCTTTCACAAGCCGCCATTCGCCCATTGCGGCGAATAATATGCAGAAGCGACATCACCACGACAGCGATGCCGGGGTGATCGCATCCCATTCGCAAGCGCAGGAGAAGAAAATTGAAGCACACCATCAATGCGGAATACGGCGCCGGACCGGCCGGGGGCATGTTTGAACGGCTGCTGGAGTCGCAACGCCGGAAGCTGCTCGACGCATTCACCGAATTCCGGCGTAACGATCCCGACGGCTCGGTACTCAACGTCGGGCTTGCGGGCGCCGTATTGCCGGACAGCATCGGACCGCTATCCGGGTCGACCGATCAGCAGGCCCGCTCTCGCGTTACGATTTTCAAGCTTCCGACGCCCGATGCCGGCGCGTCCCGCCGTCCTACGCTTGCCGAATCCTGGACACGCCAGCTCGACAATCCCCATCTTCCGTTCGCAGATGGCGAATTCGATTGGGTCTTCTGCGGAGAGGTCCTCGAGCACGCCGGCAATTTCGAGCGCCAGTTCCAGTTGTTGATGGAGCTGAACAGGGTCGCTCGCAAAGGCGTCTTTGTTACCACCTCGAACCGGCGACACCCGATCGAATTCCATACCGGCATACCGTTCTTCCACTGGTTGCCGCAGGCATGGTGGCGACGTTTCCTTGCCTGGACCGGCAAGCCTGTGTCCGCAGCCTCGCTCAACCTGCTCGATTCCAGTGCGCTCTATAAGCTTGCCAGCCTGCTTCCGGCCAAGCCCAAACATGATGTCGGCCATAAGCGCGTATTCGGCATCAAGGCACACTTCTTTCTGATGATTGAAAAACATGCCGCATCGGCGACTTCCGCTGCAGATGTCGCGGATGTAAAGAAAAGCGGATAAGGCATAGGCTGCAACGCACGGCATCGGCGTTGCAGCGCGCGCAGTGAATTCGCTTGCACTGCCCTTTCGCAGAAGCAATGCCGCATTTTACCGGTGCGAATGCATTCGATATTCCGGATCGCGCACCGTATTCACATCAGTGGTTATGCATTTTTATTGCTGCATTCGTATGCACTTTGCGCAACACATCTTTGGCTGAAAAACTAATACCTCTAGATGTTGGTCCCTAGATGGGCGCGGTGGGAATCACTAACAGATATCCAAGCGAATGCCTGTCGAACCACTTCATGTTCAAATGCAAAAATGCATGTTGATTGAACAGGCGGACACATTGCCGAACGCATATCATCGGTCAACTGACTAAGAATGCAAATGCGATTCAACATTTGACGAAGGTCAATGGCATCAGGCATCTGCGCGGTAACATGATCTCGATTTTCCCTTAAAAGGCGTTGTTTAGGCCTGCCACTCGTTCATCGATGGCAGGCTTTTTTCTTTGTCATTCAATTGAAACATCTTTGCCGTTTAAGCATGCACATTCATTATGAAACAAGGTCTGCGCGACCTTTGTTTGGCCTTTGCACCGAATGTATTGAACTAAGGAAATAGAACCCGGTCTAGGCATCTCTACATCTCGAATGAGTGATTCAAGAGCATGTCTACTCCGGTGCATAAATCTGTGATCGTTCTCATATTGGTCGCCACGACGCTGTTGGTCAGCGAATACCGCCTCAAGAAAAGGGAAGAGCATGGCAATATTCGTACCGAAGCGTCGCGCGTGTCGCCGATGATGGTCGTGCCGGTGCTTGGAATACGCGGATAACGAATACGAAAACTGCGATCACAAAATATTACCGGCATGTAATATTTTGTGATCGCAGTCACATTTTCGGAATGCGATTAGGAATACAGTGAAGACGCTGTAGACGTAATATTCTCCAAAGATTGCGGCCCGTCGCTGAAAGGTGCACGGGTCATTTTTTTGGCTGCCACAGTGTGCTAGCGTGCTGTCAGCGCAATCCTGTTCCGGGGCCGGTCGCGGCACCAGGCACGCCAGATCCCACGCCCATGCCGGAACCCGGCACTGATATCGGGTTACCCTGTACATCATTCGCGCCCTGTGCGGCAACCGGACGGGCAGGTGTGACCTCACCACTGGTCGATATGGCGCAGCCAGCAAGGAAGATCGAAGTGGCAGCCAATGCGATATAGGCGTTCATGAGTGCCTTGCAGTTTGTTGACAATTGCACATTGGATCAGTATTCCCGGAACGGGTTCATTGCGTTTCCGCGCTGATTGGAGCGTTGTTCAAACTGCTTAAGTCTGCTCTAAGTTTCTTGTGTGAACATTGTGCTGTTCATTCACGGGAGATCCGCCATGTATTCAAAAGCTCCGACCTCCGGCCCAATGCCACAGCGTGCCGGTTTGCATTCACAAGATCTAGCCACCTCATCACCCCGTCAGAACACCGGCATGCCGCGTCATGTGATCGCCGAACGTAGCCGGTCGGATCGTTACGGAAGGTTCGGCAAACGGTAATTGCGGCATTTTCCGTTTGCCCTGTCATTCTGCTATCCTGTTGCGCCTCCGGAGGCTTGTTTCCAAGCCTCCGGTTAAAGGGAGAACAATATGACAAAACATTCGGGCTTTACCATCATTCAGTTAATGGTCGTATTGCTGATCGCAGGCCTCGCCGGATCGTTTCTGATCAATGCGATCATCGAAAAGCGCTGCGAAAGCGACCCATCCTCTACCCTCTGCACCAAAAACGCAAAACCCTCCGCGAGCTGATTGCGGCCAGCAAGATGCTCTCCCGGAACCTCCGCGGTCATTGCGCCTTCGTGACAGCCGGCATCCATTCCTCGATATCCGACATCCGGCATATGCTGACATTGCCGGCATCAATAAAGTAGAAGCACCAGTTGAGCGCGTTCCAGCGCGCAAGGCGTTGACCATCCTTGGTAATGACTTCGCAGAGTTCGCCATCCTTGAGCAGGGACAGCGCGGACTTTTCTCTTTGCATGTGGATAAACGTCTGTAATGCGTTGGGAAGTGACCGAGCCACGGATTTCAATCATTTATACAAGTGACCTCTCGTCCGGCGATCCCGTAAATGTCCGTTCTTACCGGCACTGTATGTTCGTACAGTATAAATCGGATTGGCCGACATGCAAAATTCAGATAGAACGACGTGCTTGCGATCAATCAATTTTTGGTCGGTCTCCACGGATGCATGCAGACCGGCAAGGTTAGTCGCTCCACCGATCACACACGACGATGTAGCTAACGAAGTTTTATTTGTTTGCGCTCTGTCTAACGCAATCCTGCCCTCTCGAATACGATATTCCATGACGACGCCGGCTTAGCTCAACGGGTAGAGCATTCCAAATGTAATGGACAGGTAGGGGGTTCGAGTCCTTCAGCTGGCATCAATTGACATTCACGCAGCGTTAAACCGATAAGAAATAGGGAAGGGCCGGCTGCCGGTATCGGCGGTCGGCCCTTTTGCATGGCAACGATGTGTTCTCTGATATCCGCCTCCTCGGCAAGACAATTCTCCAGGTGGATACACGTTCTGGCGACCGACTTCCCGTCGGCAACAGACATGCAGTGATCTTCAACGAAACAATCAATGCCGGTGTTCTGCCGAATCCCGGTTGTGCCTGACTTGAACACCGATAGCCAATCGGTGGAATTCAGCTGCTGCTCTTGCCCACGACTTTAAAAAGCGATCTGTACATGCCGGCTGGCTGTCCCCAAGGGCCTATTCAAATCAGGTTTTTCGATACCACGCCTGTTGAAACCGGGGTCCGCCATCGATCTTTGAATCGGTGCGCTTAACTGCGCGCGCCGGGTCTACCATGATCACGCTAGGCTGTGTCCGCTAGCGTTTTTTAAGGAGCCATCATGAGCAAGAAGACGATTGTTGCGTTATGCGCCATTCCGCTATTGGCGATGCCGCCTCTAGCTTTTTCTGCCGGTCCCGCCAGTATTGAAAAGGCGGTTTCGTTAATCAAGAGCGGTGACGTCGAATATGTCGCCAGCATCGTTCTTTCCACACTGCCCCAAAGCGTTCTTCAATCCGTGCCGGACAGCTTTGTCACGTACAACGCCATGCGGCTTCAATCCGCCAGGGGCGGCAATGGCGGTGGCTGGGGTCAAGGTAGAGGGGGAGGGAGAGGACATAAGTGCTGAGTCAGGCGCTGTCGCAGCCGGAAGTGCAATAGCAGTCGAGTGCACCGCTTCGGCTGCGGTCTTTGTCGATGGCGCCGTCAATTTCGCCTGGAAGCTCGGTCCGGTGTGACGCATTGCGGGATAGCCGCGCTAAGGGACAGAGACCGCAATATTTCGCGGTGAGGGCGGCAATTTCGTTCCCATCGTTTTACCAAATCGAATCATCGGGCTTTCGACCAAGTTGTAGGCAAGCACGGGCAATGAGACGGCGAGCGATGCAAACACAGTCCATTGAAGATTTTTCGCTTTGAACAATGGACTGCTTCGCGGCACGGCGTCAAATGGAAATTCCAGCGGACGGGTGATTTTGTGACGAATCGGTAACCCACACCAGGTTCCGGGTTGGCCCCTTGCGAGTTTCCGAAATCCGATCTAGATATCGAGAAGTGTTTGCTGCCCGGCCCTGGCGCTCGTTCTGGGCGCTGCCCGGGCGATCAATCTCTCTGAGGGATATGGTTCAAACAGCCTCGGCGCTTCTTCGGCCGGGCACGTCAGCCATTCGTCGTACTGCTCCGGCCGCAGGATGACCAGCATGCGTTTTTCATCTTCAGGCTTGTGAAACCGCCGCATCAGCGGATGCTCGTCCGCATTGATCGTCAGCATGGAGAACGACAGCAGCGACAAACCATCCGGGCCGTCCTGCTTGTGCTCCCAGATCCCCGCGATACCGAGCGGCGCTCCGTCAGCATCCGCAATTTCCCATCTCTCCGCCTTGCCGGTTTCGTAAGACGGCTCATAGAACGACGCCGCTGGAATCACACAAAATTGCCGGTGCTTGTATGCATTCCGGAAGCTCGGTTTTGCGGAAACCGTTTCTGTGCGGGCGTTATAGGTTTGCCGGGCGAGTTTTGTATCGGCCCAATGGGGAACAATGCCGAACATCCCCAGCGCGCAGGCCCGATCGCCAGGCAAGGCGTCCGGCTTCGGAAGACGGATGATTGGCGCCATGTAGCCGGGGTAGGACTCGGCTTTGTATTCGGAATCAGGTGGCGCGACGCCAAAATGCTGCTGAAGCTGCTCGCGACTGGAGGGGCGGTAGTTTGAGCACATGGCTGGATTTTACCGGGCTGCCGTTTCGGCCGCTTTCAGGTGTGCCATCCTGTTTGCCCTGAAACAAGATGACCGCAAGCCGAATTTGCGGTTTAATTGTCATTTTTGTAATTTGTCATGCAGTCAAGTAAGATGGCAAAACTGAAATGTATTTGATCACATTATTGTCATCTTCACTTAACCGAACCTTCGGGGCGGTGACTGCGTTTCCTTTCAAGCGGCAAATCAGAGGCAAATGTATATGAAGAAAGTAATAACGGGGCTCCTTATCATCACAGTGCTTGCGGCCAGTGCCTACTTTGGAGTTCAGCAATATCGATTGGCCGAGGTGTTGAATACCCTCAGGCCAACGGTGCAACTTGCATCGAACTATCTGGACGAGTTTTATGCGCTGGAGGGGAATCCGGAAGGTATCTCCCTGGCTGAATACTGTGAAAAAGCGAATGCTGCGCTCAACGATCTGGACAAGGAACTCGTCGGATTGAAGCGTCGGTCCGGGACAGAGCACGATGAGCTTTATTCGATTGTTGCCCTGCATATCGAAACTTCACAGCAATCCATTCGTGAATTTTCCGCATATGCCCGTCATCGCCTGGACCATGAATCCGCCAAGGAATCGGCGGATGATTCGGTTGCCAAGCTCCAGACTTCGCGTAACCACCGTGAGCTGAAGATTACACGGACACACGCAGAGATTGCCATCAAAGACCTGAAGGAGGCGCGGCTGAAAAGCGAAAAATCAATGGCTTTGGTGTACGCATCGGCGGCCCTGGTGAAATCGCAGCGGCATGTGCTGGAAAATCGTTTTGGAACAAAATCGGTCGTATCCAGAGACAGGCTCGATTACATCCTGAACAAATTCAACGGCGAACCAGGGAAAAATTCCGTATAGCCAAGAAAAAGAATCGCCGCCTTGGCGCTTCTGCCAAGTCAATTCAGGTTTTGCGGCGAGGAGAGCCGGGGGAGAAGAAAGTGCTTTGGAAAGACCATCGCAAAATCATTATCAAGCAACATGCGCTTCGGATTGCCCGGCCCATGCGAGCCGTCTCTGTATTAGGCTTGAACCGTCGACGCTATTGAGGACAATCCAAAAAATGACCTTCAGTTCGCCTCTATTGCCGGTCAGCTCAATGTAAGGCATAAGTGTTAGGATGATGTCCGAGCTTACCTCCCAGGTGCTCGTATGTAGTTCTCCAGCAGTACAGATCCCGCAGCGCGTCAACGCTGCGGGATTTTTTTTGCGTGAGCATATAGTGTTGGAATCGGAATGATTAAGGGGCGCTCGATGCGATTTTGGAGGGCAACGGTATCCATCGGCCATTTGGGCAACGCCGGAATCGAAAAGCGACTGCGGTGAAATGCTTTTGGCTCGCACTCAGGCTGTTCCAGAAAGCAAAAAGCCCAGTCCGATGAACTGGGCTAACGCTTTGATTTATCTGGGGTGGCCGACGGGACTCGAACCCGCGACAACAGGAATCACAATCCTGGACTCTACCAACTGAGCTACGGCCACCATTGAAACATTGATTGCACGGATGCTTACCGAGCAAGCCGAGCATTATACAAAATCCATGGCGTGCTGGCAAATTCGACCGCGTATTATTTTTGTGCATCAATCCGGGCGATTGCCGGCTGCAATTTCAGCAATGTCGAGAAAGCGTGCATAAGCGAATTCTCATGGCCGGTCGTGAAAGCAGCAATCGATGATCCGCTGCTGGCCGGGCACAGAAGTCCTCGCGCCTCCAGCAGGCGTGCCAACTGGCGGGTC
Organism: Noviherbaspirillum sp.; assembly: GCF_036846085.1. Classification (NCBI taxonomy): domain Bacteria; kingdom Pseudomonadati; phylum Pseudomonadota; class Betaproteobacteria; order Burkholderiales; family Oxalobacteraceae; genus Noviherbaspirillum; species Noviherbaspirillum sp. Next base: position 25,313 of record NZ_DAIUCO010000041.1, read on the forward strand.
ACAGGTTCGCCGGTATCGACGATCGTTACCTGGCGAGACGTCATGCGGCGGACGACCTCTTCGATCAGCGGCTGAACGAACGCATAATGGGTGCAACCAAGCACCAGCGTGTCGGCGCCCTGCGCAAGCAGGGGTTCCACATAGCGGCGCACAAGCAAAGCAGTGGCTGCCGAGCGCAGCTCGCCCTTTTCGATCTGGTCTGCAAGGCCGACGCAGGGCTGGGCGATGAAGCGCACGCCCGTCGCCGCCGAGATCTGCGCATGCAGGGCCGCAAACTTCGCGCTGGATAGGGTTCGTGCAGTACCAAGAACCCCGACGATGCCGGACGCGCTGCTCGCCGCCGCCGGCTTCAGGCCGGGCTCGACGCCGACCAGCGTGAGCGAAGGATACCGCTCGCGCAATGCGGCGATCGCCGCGGCAGTGGCGGTATTGCACGCTACGACCAGTGCCTTGATGCGCTGCTCGACGAGAAATGCCGCGATTGCCAGCGAGCGGGCGACGATCACATCCTCCGTTTTGTCGCCATAAGGCGCAAAGCCGGAATCGGCGAAGTACAGCAAGCGTTCATTTGGCAGGCTGGCATGGATATGCCGCAGCACCGACAAGCCGCCGATGCCGGAATCGAAAACGCCGATGGCATCCATCGGCGTTGGCGTGACTGCGGAGCGCGTCAAATCAGGCAGTAGTAACCGGAATCCTGCCGATGGAGGTAGCAATCTTTTCCTGCCATTCTTTAGGTCCGGTGTTGTGCACCGAGATGCCGTTGGAGTCGACCGCCACCGTGACCGGCATATCCTTGACGTCGAACTCGTAGATCGCTTCCATCCCCAGATCGGCGAAGCCGACTACCTTGGCGCCCTTGATCGCCTTCGAGACCAGGTAAGCCGCGCCGCCGACCGCCATCAGGTAGGC
>NZ_DAIUCO010000042.1:0-25753 GCF_036846085.1 Noviherbaspirillum sp.
CCAGGATACTCGCCAGCAAAAGCGGCGGCATCGTGCGCAATGTGGTGGTCGCGCAGCACCGCTGGGTCAATGGCACGCATGACACGATCGCGCCGGGCAAGGGCGTGTGGAACTGCGGCGCTGCCGGCACCGCATGGCGCGCCGACGGCAGCTGCGGCGGCCTTCAGGCGCCGGCAGCGGCGCCTGAAGTGGATCTGCTGCGCGGGAAGCTGGACGAAGGCGACATGGTGTACCTGGTCGAAACCTTCTACAAGTTCCCGCTACTGTTCGGCGCAATGCGCCTGGGCGCGGACATCGCGACGCCGGATCTCGATCCGGACCTTTATGCGATGACCGTATTCTGATGCGCGGCCGGACTCAACGGAGTGAGCGATGAAAGCATTCAACTTGAACAAGCAGCGCGGGCAGGTGTTTGTCGTGCTTGCGGTATCGATGGTGCTGCTGGCCGGCGCAGCCGGGCTGGCAATCGATTCGGGCCTGGGCTACCTCATCCGGGGCAAACTGAATGCGGCGGTCGATGCCGCTGCGGTGGCCGGCGCGCGCGCGGCGGCGCAGGGCGAGACGCGGGCGGAACAGCAGGCAAACGCGATACGCGCCGCCCGGCATTTTTTTGCAGCGAACTACCCGGCCGGCTATCTCGGCTCCGTCGCCACGCTCGACGCGCCGGGCGTGGCCTTCGACAGTCCGCGGCCCGGCGTCATTACCGTCAATGCCAGCGCCCGCGCCAGGGTGCCGGTGACGCTCATGGGCGTGATGGGATTCGATATGCTGGATATCAGCGCTTCCGCCGAATCCATCCGCAAGGATCTCGACATGGCGTTCGTGGTCGATACTTCCGGATCGGTCAATCCGGTGGCAGCCCAGGTCAGGCAGCGCTCGGCCGCGTTTCTTGACCGCTTCAGCGCATCCACCGATCGCATGTCGCTGATTCACTTTTCCTGGGGCGCGGAGGTCGATGTGCCCATCCATACCGGTTCGCTCAGGGGGTTCGACAAGCAGCGGGTAAAGCGCGAAATCGGTGTATACCAGTTCTCCGGCCTGACCAATTCGGCGGAAGGATTCAGGCATGGCCGTGACCAGCTCAACCGGGTCGGGCCGCGGGACCGTTCCAGCATGCGGGTCATCGTCTTTTTTTCCGACGGCACGCCCAACTCCTTCGCATCCCGCTTTACCTTCCGCAATCCCGCCGAGTGCAACCGGCCGGGCGTCATCGGCACTGCCGACGGCATGGCGATCGGCCAGCCGACAGGCCTGGGCGACCACACCAGGCAGAACGCGCCAGCGGCAGGCGCGTGCAACAAGGACAGGAACATTTCGGCGGCGTTGGCCTCAAGGGGCATGCCCGACTGGTACAACGCCCATCATCCGGCAGACCGCGAATTTCCCATCGTGACCAGCGGCCCCCGCGCGGTCACGAACGACACCAGCACACCGCAAGCCACGTGGATGAATGTGAACCGCGCATCGAAGAACCTGGTGGAAGCGATGGCTGCAAAAGCGCGCGCCGAAGGCATCCATGTCTTTACGATCGGCCTCGGCCCTTTACTCAAAATCGTCAATGCCCCCGATTCCATGCCGGACGATACCGGCGAGAACCTGCTGAAATGCATGGCGAATTCCGAGGATGCGCCGCAGCGCTGCAAACGGAACAGCGCCGGGCATCCTGTAGGGGTCTATTGCCACGCGGAGACTGTCGCCGGCCTGGAGCCCTGTTTCGCGACGCTGGCGGCGGAGGTGCTGCGCATCACGAAATGAAGATGCAGGTTCATGGTGAGCGCCGAAGCGCCGGATCCGGTGCGATACCCGCCCGGCGGCGGCGACTCAACGGCGACCGCTAACGGATGCTGAGCACTTTGTACACCGCATCGAAATCTTCCTCGATCGCTTGCACCTGTTCCGCTTTTGCAATTTTTACCAGTTGCCGCAAGGCCAGCTTGAAAAGGTGTCGGTCCTTTTCACTGGCCTCGTCGCTCAACGACGCAATCAGCGATTCGATCATTTGGTCTGAAGGACGCATGTTTTCTTCCGGCAGATTGAAGACCTGGAAGGTGGTGCAAGTTCCATGCCGGAAGTTCCGGCTTCCACTGCCAGCGTTATCGCTTCCGTCAGGAGGCAAGAAAGTAGGCTGCCAGCAAAATTGCGATGATCACGAAAATGACATTGGCAACGAAATCCTCGGGTTCCACGAATCCATCCTGATCCCCAAAGAAATGATGACCCGTGAATGGGACGCGAGTTTGCATTTCCTTGCAAACAGTTGACATGCGTCATCACTTCGACGGAAGTGGCGGGCAAAGTATCGGCATTGCGTTTCCGGCCGGGCCGAAATTGCCTTGATCGTTCCCCGGTCGATACACCCTTTATTACAAGGTCGTGCAATCGCGAAAGAACGGAACGTCGAACCGATTTAAGTTTCTTTTAACTCGAATGCGTGAAGATGTGACATATACGCCAGGCCGCAGTCCAACAGCAGCGGGGCGTCGCTGACGGCGGGTGCAAGGACAGGCGAGGATAAAAGCCGCAATCATTCGCGATTCGAAAGCCTTGCGTTACTATATTGATTGCATCGCAAAACAAAGTTCCGCAGTGCGGAATCAAGTCGCATCCGCATGCCGTCTTTTCAGAAAAATATCTAGGAGATAAACAGAATGAACAGATTCAAGATGGGTTTCCGCCACCTGCTGTCAGCTTCCGTCGCCCTTGCCTGCGTCGTCGGCGCGACGAGCGGCCACGCGCAAAACTATCCGGCCAAGCCGGTGACGATCGTCGTGCCGTTCGCGGCCGGCGGCACCACCGATATCCTGGCCCGCGCGGTCGGCGCCGAACTCAGCAAGTCGATGGGTCAACAGTTCATCATCGACAATCGCCCCGGCGCGGGCGGCAATATCGGCGCGCAAATCGTTTCGAGGGCCGCGCCGGATGGCTATACGCTGCTGATGGGAACCGTGGGTACGCATGGCATCAACCAGTCGCTGTATTCGAAACTGCCGTATGACCCGGTCAAGGATTTCGCGCCGGTCACCGTGGTCGCTGCGGTGCCGAACGTGCTGGTGCTGAATGCGGAATTCGCGGACAAGAACAAGATCACCGACGTCAAGAGCCTGATCTCCTACCTGAAGCAGAATCCCGGCAAGACCAACATGGCGTCCTCCGGCAACGGCACCTCGATCCACCTCGCCGGCGAGCTGTTCAAGACGCAGACCAAGACCTTCATGGTTCACATTCCGTATCGCGGCTCCTCGCCCGCCATCACCGACCTCGTCGGCGGGCAGGTCCAGGTGATGTTCGATAACCTGCCATCCGCCATGCCCTTCATCAAGGGCGGCCAGCTGAAGGCGCTGGGCGTCACCAGCAGCAAACCGTCGCCCGCCCTGCCGCAGGCCGCGCCGATTTCGCAGACCGGGGGCGAACTGGCGAACTACGAAGCGAGTTCATGGTTCGGCATCCTTGCCCCCGCCGGCACGCCGAAGCCGATCGTCAACCAGCTGCAGCAGGAAATCGCCAAGGCACTGGCGAGCCCGGCGGTGAAGGAAAAGCTCATCGCGCAGGGTGCGGACCCGGTCGGCAATACGCCGGAACAATTCGCCGCCCACATCGATAGCGAAACAAAGAAATGGGCGAAGGTGGTGAAGGACTCCGGCGCCAAGGTCGATTAAGGCTCAACAACCGCCGGCGTGCCTGAACAGCAGGGCACGCCGGCGACTGCAGCAAATACAGTCAGTCGGGTCCGATTAAGTTGGTCCGAAGGTGAACTCGATTGCCCCGTACACCCACGTTGGTCTGGGTGACTATCTCCATGTACAGTAGGCCAGCCAGGCAGACTGCTTTCGGCCAATAGCAGCCGTTCAATTAAGTAGAAACAAGTTGCGACGGTGGTCACTGTTTTGCTTAGAGACGATTGCAGCCAGCCTTTGCAGCGTAACCTTCAGCCCTTCGCTTCTGCTACACCCGCCAGCAGGGTCAGCAAGTACCCAGTGTCGATCGGCTTAACTAGATGATGGTCGAAGCCGGCCAGCCGCGTGGCCTCGCGATCGTGTTCTTGGCCATAGCCTGTCACAGCGATCAGCACGGCGCCGGCCGTTTCCGGCTGTGCACGCAAGCTCCGGGCAAGGGCGTTGCCGTCTATTTCCGGTAAGCCGATATCAAGCAGGAACACGTCCGGCCGCACGGCCGCAGAACGGCGCAGCGCCGCCGTCGCCGTATGTTCCACAGTGACTTCGTGGCCGACTGACTCCAGCAACATCGCCAACATCAGGGCCGCGTCCTGGTTGTCGTCCAAAACCATGATGCGCAGCGGGGCCTCGCCTTGGCGTACAGCATCTTCGAACACCGCGCCGCCTTTCTTTTCGTGGCGCTGGGTCAGACGTGGCAGCACCACCGAAAAGGTACTGCCCGTGCCCAAGCCGGCGCTGAAGGCACTGACAGTGCCATGGTGAAGTTCGACTAGGCTTTTTACCAGCGCCAGGCCCAGGCCCAACCCGCCTGATGCGCGGTCAGAGGTGCGCTCGGCTTGGGAGAAAAGCTCGAACGCGCGGCTGGCGAACGCGGGATTCATGCCGATGCCATCGTCGGTCACGTTGATCTCCACGTGCTCAGCCGTAATGGCAGCCGCCAGCTGGATGTGGCCTCCGTCGGGGGTGTATTTCGCCGCGTTGTTAAGGAGGTTAGATAGCACTTGCACCAAGCGTTTTTTGTCGCCGCAGACCAGCGTGGCCTCCGGCGCCAGTTTAAGCGAGATGTGCTGACCTTTGGCGCGAACGAGCGGCATCGCCTGTTCGACTGCGTCGGTGAGGATGTCATTGAGTGACACTTCCTCCGTATCCAGCGTGACCAGTCCCCGCGTCACGCGCGACACATCGAGCAGATCGTCGATCAGGTTGGTCATGTGCGCAACTTGGCGGCCGATCACCTCGCTCGTCATCGCAATGCGCTCCGGGTCGAGCGTGCGCATGCGAAGCAGGTTTGCCGCTGCGCTGATCGGGGCAAGGGGGTTGCGCAGTTCGTGCGCCAGCATGGCCAGGAATTCATCCTTGCGCCGGTGCGTTTCCCGCAAGGCTAGCTCTGCCTCCTTGCGCTCGGTGATGTCGGTCGCGACGCCGGCAAAGCGGCGCTTGCCGCTCGACACGTCAGTAAACATGCGACCCTTCGCGCTCACCCATACCGTTTTCCCCGCCTTGGGCACGATGCGGTAATCGATATCGTAGGCAGTGCCGTTTTGCATTGATTGAGTCACAGCGGCGATTACGTCGGCGCGGTCGTCCGAATGGATGATCTGCGTAAAGTACTCTATGCTGACCCCTCTTGCGGCCACTTCAGGCACCACGCCGAAGAGGTGCGCAAAGCGTTCGTCCAACACAGTCATGCCCGTATCCGGGTCGACTGACCATGTACCCATGCCGCCCGCTTCCAGAGACAGCCGGTAACGCTCTTCCGCTTCCTGGTGCCGAGCCAGAGCCAGGACTTTTTCTGTCGTCTCGATGACCGTGCCGAGCACGCCGCAAATGACGCCGTGCTCGTTGCGGATGGGGCTGACGGAAAACGTGAAATAGTTCGGTCCGGTAAAACCGCCCCGAGTGATCGGCAGCGACATATCCTGGAAATACATAGGCTCGCCCGCAAAAGCTTGGGAGCAGATTGACACAACAGGCCCGGCGACCTCCGGCCATAGGGCGCCCATCGACGTGCCTTGCAGCGCGCCTGGCCGCTCAGCCATTAACTCCAGGTAGGGGCCGTTGAACAGCGTGTACAGTTGATCCGTCCAGGCAATATAGGACGGAAACCCGGAGCTGAGTATGATGCTGAGTGAGGTACGCAGGGCGGGTGGCCAGCAGGCGATAGGCCCGAGTGGATGCGTGGCCCAGTCGAGTTGTGCGATATGGTGGCCGGCAGTGCCGGCGTTATCGAGAAATCCGAAGTCTGGAGTTGGCATGATGAGCAGAATATGGGCTGCAGTGATTTTACCCGTCCAGATGCCATATCGTGCGTGCATGACCGTATGCCACAGTCGGCGCTACTCACCGCGGCAAAGTGAGCAAGGATGGGACATGTGCGCGGGAGTCCGCATTGGTTAGACAGCACACTTTCGTTTTTACAGCACCAAAGTCTGGAACGTGTTGTAGAGCAGCCGTTTTATTGGTGATGCACAACCAGCCCGACAGGCCAAAAGCAGATATTGAGGACATGGCTTCCTACTAGTGCCTAGAACTGGTTGCGGCCGTTCAGTTGATGCGAGTGCCAACCCAAGGTGCCCGTTCACCTTGTTGACCGTTGCCATTTGATCACCGGCAAGGCTTGAACGGACCACGATATCAAGCGATTGCCCGTCGTAGATACGCAATGCAGCACAGCTCATTGCGCCGAATATCGGGGCAGGCTGATTGTAAAAACACATCCGGTTCCCGGTACGTCGCGCACACTCAATATTCCCGAACTGGCCTCGACACTTTGCCTTGCAATCGACAGTCCAAGTCCAAGTCCGGATCGGTCTTCACCCTGTTGATGGAAGGGTGAGAATAGCGTTTCGCTGTGCCCCGGCGGCAAGCCTCCACAGTGATCACCGACCTCGATCAAGATGCGATCCCCGGTTGCATGCGCATTCAGGCTCACATCGGTATGGGGGTGCGTGAATTTGAATGCATTCTGGAGCAAATTTCCCACTGCGGCGTACAGCAGGTCGCGGTCCGCTTCCACAACCAGCAAGGGATCGACATCGGGAACCAGAAGTCTGGAGCCGCGCGCCTGAGCTTCTAGGGTCGCGGCATTCTTTGCGTCTGCAATGAACGCTGCAAGCGGAAATCGAGTTTGCATTCGCGGCGGACCGGCAGCAATCCGAACTTCCGCCAAAGTGCGGCCGATCAGGGTGCCAAGTCCTAATAGGCTTTTTTCCAGAACCGCTCCGGTAGCGCCTGTTAGCGTCAGATTCCCAGCCTTTGCGGCAGCAAATGCCATCGAGGCAGTACCGAGGAGGTTGCGCAGTTCGTGGGCAAAATTTCCCAGTTGCTCCCTGAGGTCGCTGGCCTGCCTGTCGGCCAGAATGGAGTCGCGCTGATAGTTGAATTCTGTAACTGCATCGGCGATTGCATTATCCAGGCAACGATTAAGCGTCCTGAATTCGTCCACCGAGAAAGGCGCGTCACGCTCGAATGCGAGATCTGTAATCGACTGACAGAGATCTCCATAATCGTGCACCACTTGGTCAACCGAGAATCCGAGTTTCAGCAGCTCATGACCGTGCTGTGCCGCCGACAGACCTATCTCACTCACCGGCAGGCCTCCAGTGCCACCGGCCGGCCCAGACACCTTTCGGCTTTCCATGGGATTCTTACCCTGTTCTATGCGCAGCGTTGCGATCAGCTGGTTCAAGAACATCGGTATACCGTTTTGCAGTTGCTGCTGCGTCGCAGCTCGCTTCGGCCTCTGAGCAACTTTTTCTCTGCATCGTTCTATCAGCGAGGTGCGATTATTTAGAAGGAACTCGTACATCATGGTTGCACCGCCTTTGGATTGCGTCCAGAATGAAAAGCTCGGTTGCCTGCCTCTACCGTTCCGGCAAGCGCAACCGGATATATTGCTTCAGACACCGCCAACCGCCATAAGTCATTTTCAGGATAGCAGCCTTCCCCCCATTTACGCGCTTGTATTTCGAGAGCGGAGGGTATTTCTGAATGTCCTGACATAATTGCGTTTCCCAAAAGATAGAAAAAACCTTTTTTATTTGTGAAGCATGAAAAGCGGCGCGACCCCATTTATCGAGCGCTTCTTAGGGTTTGCATGTTAGGACAGCCGGTTTAGGTCAGCCAGGACAATGATCGAGTCTTGATGGATGTATATTGATTACGGCTCATTGAATTAATGGAAATCGAGAAGGAACGAATAGTAATGAGCAATGATTACACGATCCACTTGGTCGGCCCCTTTGACCTGACCGACTCGTTGGGTCGTGTGCATCGTATTACCTCGGTGTACATTTACGACGAAGGGTATGGACTGATCGATGTGTATGCGGCCCTGGCGTCCAGTGATGAAGAACACAGCCTGTATGAAGATGCGGCTGTGATCAGGCAAATCATGTCCCGAGTGCGCAGCGTCGGCTATGTCGGACCGGATTTCGGCTTCGCCGGCGACGATCTGCAGGATGACGGCTTGATCGTGCTGGAAGCCCCCGAAGCGTTCGGCACGTTTGTGGCGGCAAAAGGATGGAAGAACCTTGCCGAAGATTACAGCGAGGGTCAGGTACACGACGCCATCATTCCGGAAGTCATCACTACCACCAAAGCCATCTATTACGAATTGATAGCGCGAATGCGCCTGCCATAGAGAAACTGCAAGCGCTCTACCACTACCAGGTTTCCGGATCGGCTTCGACATGCCGAAATCGAAGTCAACTTTGTGAAATTCCCATTAGTCGAACAACAGGTTTTCCGGTTCGTGCAAAAAGATCCAGTAATTGCGCACGTTCGCTTTCTTTATCTTCTCCCTGAATTGGCCTTCGGACTTGGAATGACAGCATAAAGCTATCGAATTCAGTTACACACGTTGAGCGTCCGGTATAGAAAAGGTCAAGAGTCGGCTGTGGGTCGCGGAACGTTGGTAATAGGTGGAGCAGAATGAGTCTCCTTTCATTTACAAAAGGAGACGGTCATGAATGCCAATCAAGCTCAGCCCGCTACCATGCGGGCATGGAACAAAGGCAAGTTCGTCGGTCAAAAAGCACCCATTAAGTTGAAGGAAATCTGGGCCATACGCATCCGGCTGCAACTGGAGAAGCGTATCCGCGATCTGGCTTTGTTCAATCTGGCAATTGATAGCAAGCTTCGCGGCTGCGATCTGCTTAGTATCCGTGTCAGCGACGTCACGCAAGGTAGTCGAGTAGTTCCGCGAGCCATCGTAATGCAGCAGACAACCAAACGGCCCGTGCAGTTTGAGATTACCGAGCAGACGCGAAGCTCAGTTATGGCATGGATTCAGTGGGCTCATCTAACTAGTAACGACTTCCTGTTTCCAAGCCGTATTTCAACCTCTCCCCATTTATCGACACGTCAGTATGCGCGCATTGTTGATGCTTGGATTGAGTCAATCGGGTTGGAATCAACTGGGTACGGTACCCATACGATGCGGAGAACGAAAGCCACGCTTATCTACCGGCGCACGAAGAACCTGAGGGCAGTCTAGCTGCTTCTTGGCCATACAAAGTTAGAGAGCACAGTTCGCTATCTGGGCATTGAGGTCGATGATGCGCTGGACATCGCAGAGCAGCCTGAAGTGTGACGTATAGCCGCCGGTCAATGTTCGGCATCTGCAGACGCTGATCGGCCACAAGCGGTCAATGCCGTCAGCCAGTATAGTGTAATTCCCATATGAGGACATTTTTGGCGTAGCGAGAAGACACAATGCTTTCCCTATCTCTATTCGAGTCGGTTTTTAATAGTTCTACAGTAGCTAATGCTTTACTGTCGCCAACCCCGGAAGCGACAATTCTTGCTGTCAACGACGCGTTTCTCAAGGGCGCCTCTCGGATACGGGAAGAGTTGATTGGAGTAAGTGTCTTCAAGCGTTTCCCGGAAACCCTCATGATCTTGGAGATACTGGTGAAGTGGCGTTACGTAACTCGCTTGCCCGTGTCCTTGGAACGCACAAGCCCGAGGCTTTGCCAGCACAACGCTACCCCATCCGCATCGAATTGCCCAATGGCGAGAAAGGCTATGAGGAGCGGTTCTGGAGTGCAATAAACAGCCCTGTTTTTGGCGAAGATGGAGAAATCGTCTGCATCTCGCATACCGCTATCGATGTTACTGAACAAGAGCGGGCTGCGGCTGCGTTACGTGAGAGCGACAAGCGTTTTCGCGCTCTAACTAATGCAGCGGCAGATGTCGTCTATCGCATGAATCCAGATTGGACGCAACTGCACCAGCTCCAAGGGCACGGCTTCTTGAAAGATACCGTCGAGCCGGATCGCTCCTGGATCGATGAATATATCCCGCCCGACGATCGGGAATTGGTGAAGGATGGTATGCACAAGGCAATCCGTGACAAGACGATTTACGAACTGGAGCATCGGGTGCGTCGGGTCGATGGCACTTACGGGTGGGCGCTTTCCAGAGCCGTGCCTATGTTTGATGCAGCAGGTGAAATTTATGAATGGATCGGCGCTGCTAGCGACATTACTGAGCGCAAACAATATGAGGTGAAGCTGAAAGAGGCTAACCGGCACAAGGACGATTTCCTCGCAATGCTGGCTCATGAATTGCGTAATCCCCTTGCGCCGATCGGAGCGGCGGCGGAGCTGTTGCAAAGGGCGAAATTGGATGAGGCAAGGGTGCGGCAAACCAGTCAGGTCATCAGTCGCCAAGTTTCGCATATGTCGCACCTGATCGATGACCTGCTTGATGTGTCCCGCGTTACTAGAGGCGTTGTTGCACTGGAGAGGATGTCACTGGAGGTCAGGCATATTCTCGTGGATGCAGTGGAGCAAATAACGCCGATGATGCGGGCGCGGGGACACCACCTTGCGTTGCATCTTCCGCCCGATACAACCATGGTGATGGGCGACGAGAAACGGCTCGTGCAAGTCATTGCCAACCTTCTTAACAATGCCGCTAAATTTACGAATGAAGGCGGCAAGATTGAGTTAAGAGCCGATGTTCAGGCAACGCAAGTGCTCATCGCAGTCATCGATAACGGGATCGGCATGGTGCCTGAGGTAGCGGCGCGCGCATTTGACTTGTTTAGTCAGGCAGAGCGCACCTCGGACCGCGCATCCGGAGGGCTAGGGCTGGGGTTGCCGCTTGTTAAAAGCTTGGTTGAGCTACACGAAGGAACTGTGACCTGTGAGAGTCAAGGGATTGGCAGGGGCAGTCGGTTCACGGTGTCCCTCCCGCGTTTAATTGTTCAGGAAGGTCATAGCGAGCCTCGCGAGACGACCAGCGGCATGCAAGAAATGTCTGCCTCCCTCCACGTCATGGTCGTAGATGACAACGTAGATGCGGCGGCAATGCTGGCCATGCTGCTGGAAGCTTTAGGCCATCAAGTGGTCGTAGAACATCGACCAGACCGGGCGCTTGAGCGGGCTCGGGAAGTGCATCCACAGGTGTTCCTACTCGATATTGGCTTACCCGACATGGATGGGAATGAGTTGGCACAGCGCCTGCGTGCGCAGCCTGAAACCGCCGATTCCGTGCTGGTTGCCATCACTGGATACGGTCAGGAGAGCGACCGCGAGAACGCCCTGACTGCTGGTTTTGATCATCATCTGGTTAAGCCGATTGATACCAAAAAGCTCTTTCAGATATTGTCTAATGTTGGCAAAAGTTAACTTTCAGGCCTACACATGAGGCCTCCCAATAAGTTTAAAAGTCCATCGGTTATTGTGCCTGTAGTTTTTGTACCGCAACTTTGCGGTCAACCGGATCTGCGCGAACAGCCGCATAGGCGGTTACCTCAATGGTTAATCGCCCGCTTACTTCCAATCGAAGGGCCGGTTTGGCTCGATAGCTTCATCTTGAGACTTGGATGCCACGGCCCGGAAGGTGGCGTATAGCTGCCGGTTGTGTGCGGCTGACCTACTACCGCACTCGGCCAGCCCCGGACGTTCGAAGAATGCGATCCTGCCTGATCTGCGGCTTGGGGTTTATCTGCTTGCAGTTTTGGCTTACGTAATGGAAGCAAATTTTCTGAGGCACAAACAACTCCAAGCGCGCTTTCCTGTCCTAGGTCAAAATCGATAAATGACCCGATCCCCGAACTTCGCGGCGCTGTTCCAGGCCTCTCCTTATCCCTATCTCCTGATCGCGCCCGATTTCACTATTATCGGTGCCAATCCTGCCTATCTGGCCGCCACCGAGCGAACCGCCGAAGAAATCGTTGGAAAGGATCTCTTCGATGCCTTCCCGGCTAATCCTTCCGATCCTGACGGCACCAATCTGGAGGAGGTGCGCCGATCCATTGACATGGCAATTCGTACCTGCAAGCCACATACCAGTGCGCTTTTGCGCTATGCAATTCCGCGTTCAACGTCAGACGGCACCGTATTCGAGGACCGCTACTGGAGCGCCATTCACAGCCCCGTATTCGATGATCAGGGTAATGTTGATTTCGTTGCGCAAAACGCCATTGACGTCACCGAACTCTATCGAGGCAATGGCGTTACGGCCTCGAATGCGCCGGACTACGGCTTGAACCTTGTGCCCGAGATCACCGGGATTGACCGTCCCGAAATGCAACCCGCAGTCGCGCGCATCCTGAATGTCGAGCGCGCGCAGTTGCAGTCCCTATTCAATCTGGCACCGGGGTTCGTTGCCGTTTCCGTTGGCAAGAGCCATGTCTTCCAGATGGTCAATGATGCCTATTATCAGCTCATTGGATACCGGGATGTCATTGGAAAATCTCTCTGGGACGCCCTGCCCGAGGTCGTCGGGCAGGGGTTTGAAGCGATCATGGGCAGTGTGCTGGAATCAGGGCAGCCGCTTGTCCTGCGTTCGCAAAAGGTGTCGCTGCAGCGTAAGCCGAACGGGCCGCTGGAAGATCGCTATCTAGACTTGCTGTATCACCCGATTCGCTCTCCGGAGGGCAAGGTTACTGGCATCTTTTCTCAGGGATACGACGTCACCGAGATGCGTGAAGCAAACCGGAGATTGGCAGAGAAGATCCAGGAACTCGAAGCGGCGAGAGCGAGGCAGGCATTTCAGGTCCAGATCGTCGACCGCATCCGCCCCTTGGAAGACCCCGACGATGTCGTTGCCGTAGCGAGCGAGCTGCTTGGGACACATCTGGGGGTGGCACGGGTGGTCTACGCCGTAGTCGATGCGTCAGGCGAATGCGCCAACATGAAGCCCGATTGGACCGACGGTGTATTGCCTTCCCTGGCTGGTTTGGCAGTGCGACTGGATGATTTCGGTCCATTAATGGTGAAAGCGATTCGAGCCGGAGAAACTTTGGCCATCGCTGACGTGACAACCGATGAGCGCTCTGCTGCCCACGCGCACCCCTATGCAGTCAACGGTGTGCGGTCTTTCGTGGGCATTCCGCTGATGAAGGCGGGAAGACTGCGCGCAATTCTGAACTTGCATGATTCACGGCCCCGTCACTGGACGGAACATGAAATCGCCCTAGCCCAGGACATGGTCGATCGCACCTGGTCCGCCGTGGACAGTGCGCGTGCTCAAGCAGACCTGCGTGCCGAACGTGATCAGAGCCGGTACATCTTCGACAGCATGACCGAGGGTTTCGGGCTGGTCGACAAAAATTGGACCATATTGCAAATGAATGCCGAAGGCCTGCGCATTAGCCAGCGCACGGCCCACGAAGTCATTAAGAAGAACCACTGGGATGTATGGCCTGAACTGAAAGGTACCCCGATTGAGCAGGTTTATCGCCACGTCAAGGCAACGCGCAAGGCCGACATCTTCGATCTGCCATTCACCTTTCCTGGCAGCAGAAACGGCTGGGTCGAGATCCGCGCATATCCATCCCTTGATGGCGGCTTGGCGTTTTTCTTTCGTGACGTCTCCGAGCGCATGGCTTCACAGGAAAAGCTGGAGGATGCCAACCGACGCAAGGACGAGTTTCTGGCCATGCTCGCGCATGAACTACGCAATCCCCTGGCACCCATCAGCGCTGCCGCCGAGCTGCTGCAAATGGTAAAGCTTGGTGAAGAGCGCATGCGCCAGACCAGCCAGATCATTGGCAGGCAGGTGGAACACATGACCGGGCTGGTGGACGATTTGCTGGATGTGTCGCGGGTGACGCGCGGCTTGGTCGAGCTCGATGCCGCACCGATCGACATCAGCCACATCATCACCGACGCCATCGAGCAGGCAACGCCGCTGATCCGCGCGCGGAAGCACCACCTTGGCATGCGGCTGGCTTCCGATGCGACCCTGGTCTTGGCCGACAAGAAGCGGCTGGTGCAGGTGCTGGCCAATCTGCTGAGTAATGCAGCCAAGTACACCCCTGACGGCGGTCACATCCTCATCAAAACCGAGGTGCGGCCTGCCCACGTGCTCATACAGGTCAGTGATGACGGCATCGGCATGGCTCCCGACATGGTCGCACGTGCATTCGATCTGTTCGCCCAGGCCGAGCGCACGTCCGACCGCTCCTCGGGTGGGCTGGGATTGGGCTTGGCGCTGGTCAAGAGCTTGGTCGAGCATCATCACGGCACCGTGACCTGCGAAAGCCTCGGATTGGGCTTCGGCAGCACATTCACCATCTGTCTGCCGCGCCTGCTTGCCGATGACTGCGCAAAAGACGCCCCATTGACGGTGCAGCAAAACAGCAAAGCGCTGCGCATCATGGTTGTGGACGACAATATGGATGCGGCGGCCATGCTGGCCATGCTGCTGGAGGCGTCAGGACACAAGGTACAGGTCGAGCACGGTGCGCGCCGGGCGCTGGAGCGGGCCAAAATTGACCCGCCGCAGGTGTTCCTGCTCGACATAGGTTTGCCGGAGATGGACGGCAATGAACTAGCCAAGCGGCTGCGTGCGCAGCCTGAAACGGCAAACGCGGTGCTGATCGCCATCACCGGCTACGGTCAGGACAGTGACCGAGGGTGCGCTCTGGCTGCGGGCTTTGATCATCATCTGGTCATGCCGGTCGATACGGCCAAGCTTGCTGCCATCCTCTTGGAGGCTACTTGAGTGTAACTGCTGGGTTGTTCAAGTCTGGAATAAAGGGCAGCTTCGGGTCGATACCAGTCGTCTACGGAGCCACATTCAACCCTTCCCGCCCGACCAACTTTATTCATCCAATTACCCTCTTATAAATCAAACACTCAGCGATATAGTCTCGATCAACTTTATTTGGTGTAATCACCGGCACTAGGGCTTGTTTGATAAGCGTCGCGAGCGGTTCGGCGGTGCACCGAAGAGCGCACGCGTACGGAGGTACGCAGAGGACCGCAGGGGCAACGCCGAACCTCGCAGCAGCGTATCAAACAAAGCCTATCGCTGCGCCGGCGCCAGCATGCTTCCCACCTTGCTGGCCAGCGCCTCCATCGCAAAGGGCTTGGTCATCACCTCCATGCCCGGCTCCAGAAATCCATTGCGGATCGCCGCATTTTCCGCATAGCCGGTAATGAACAGCACCTTCTGTTCCGGATACAAGGCCCGCACCGCGTCTGAAAGCTGGCGCCCGTTCATGCCGCCCGGCAGTCCCACATCGGTGATCAACAGGTCCACCGGCCGGGACGCTTCCAGTGCCAGCAGCGCTTCGTGGCCGTCTGCCGCTTCGCGCACATGGTGCCCGAGTGTGCGCAGCATCTCGACGATCAGTCTGCGAACCGATTCCTCATCCTCCACGACCAGTATGCTCGCCGATTTCCCGTCGCCCTCAATCGCGGCAGGAGGCGGCGGTGGCAATGCGGGCTGCTCCTCGTCTTCGTAGCGGGGCAGGTAAATCCTGACGGTTGTGCCGAGGGCCGGCTCCGAATAGAGACGGATGGTGCCGCCGGACTGCTTGACGAAGCCGTAGACCATCGACAGTCCGAGTCCGGTGCCCTGCCCCATCGGCTTGGTGGTGAAGAACGGATCGAATGCGCGCTCGCGCACTTCCGGCGCCATGCCGGTGCCGGAATCGGTCACGCTGACGCGTATGTAGCGCCCCGGCGCCGCGCCTTCATGATTGGCCACATAGCGGTCATCCAGGCGCACGTTGGCGGTCTCGATCACCAGGCTGCCGCCGTCGGGCATGGCGTCGCGCGCGTTGATGGCGAGATTGAGCAAGGCGCTTTCGAGCTGGTGCGGATCGCACAGGGTGCGCCAGAGATCGGGCGCAAGCGCGGTCTCCAGACGGATCGCTGGACCGGCTGTGCGCCGGATCAGTTCTTCCATCGACGTCACCAGTTCATTGACATCGGTCGGCTTCGGAGTCAATGTCTGGCGGCGGGAAAACGCCAGCAGGCGATGCGTGAGCGCGGCAGCCCGGTCGACCGCCGACACGGCCGACTTGAGGTAGGGCAGCAGGTCCGCCGTGCGGCCTTGCGCGAGCCGGAATTCCATCAGTTCGAGATTCCCCATCATCGCCGCGAGCAGATTGTTGAAATCATGCGCGATGCCGCCGGTAAGCTGGCCGACGGCTTCCATCTTCTGCGCCTGTCGCAATGCTTCCTCGGTACGCTGCAATGCCTCCTCCTGCTCCTTCAGTGCCGTGATGTCGCGGCCGTTCGCATAGACCAGGTCATCTTCCGCGGCGGCGGTCCAGGAGAACCACCGGTATCCGCCCTCCCTGTGCCGGATGCGGACTTCGAAATGCACCAGCGGCGCCTGTAGGGCTCGCGCGACCGCATCGTAGGTCGGCTGTATATCGTCCGGATGGACGAAAGGCTGGAACGGCTGATCGGTCAGTTCCGCCGCCGCATAGCCGAGGATCGTGGTCCAGGCCGGATTGACCGACCGCAGGTAGCCTGCGCCGTCGATGACCAGCAGCAGGTCCTGCGAATTTCGCCAGATGCGGTCGCGCTCGCGGGTGCGCTGCTCGACCTGCTGTTCCAGCGTGGCGTTGAGCTGCCGCAGGCTGGTTTCGGCATCGCGCAACTGCTGCTGCATGAGAACGCTGTCGGTCGTTTCGCTGCCTGCGCAGAGTACGCCGCAGATATGGTCTTCGTCGTCGAAGGCAGGGGAGAACGAGAAGGTGAACCAGCGTGCCTGCGCGCCGCCCTCGCGCAGCATGGGCAACGGATGATTCTTGAAGAATGTCGATTCGCCGGCCAGCGCCCGTTCAACGAAAGGTCTCACTTCCGGCCACAGTTCCGGCCAGATTTCCGCATGCGGTCTTCCGAGCGCGGCGGGATGGCGGTGTTCCAGGACCGAGATGTAGCTATCGTTGTACAGACAACTCAAGTTTTGTCCCCAGAGAATGAACATCGGGAACTTGGTGCCGAGCATCAGGCGTACGATCCGGCGCAACGACCAGGGCCATGTGGCGGGAGGGCCGAGCGTCGAGGATGACCAGTCGTGCGCGTTCATCAGCCGTGCCATCTCACCGCCGCCGGCGAGAAAGTCCAGGGCTGCGGGTTCCGGTTTGTTCACAAATGCCCCTTTGCGCAAGCCCGGTGCGACATGGTGTTGCTTCGGCGGGCCAGAACAACGCCGGCCCGCCTTTTCCTTTCGCTACCTTGCGTTACCGGATCGCAATCGGATTGATGATTGCCTGCACCGCACCGGTAATCCTGGAAGGCCCGAGAGTGAAGAACGCCTCCCATGCCTTGTCCTTCACCATTTCCTCGGTGTTCATGTTTTCGAGGATGTAGATGCCGTTCATGGCCAGCAATATCTGGTGCACTTCGAACGCGCCGGCATTCGGTTCGGCCGGCAGCACTTCCACCGCCCAGCTATCCGACCCCACCATGGCGACGCCCAGCGAGGCGAGATAGTGCGCACCGTCGATGCCGAGCCCGGGTTCGCCGGCGCCGTAGCGGGCGTCGTCCTTGCCGATCAGCTTCGACCAGCCTGTATAAAACAGGACGACATCGCCCTTGTCGATCGACTTGATGCCCTGGTTCTTCATCGCGCCTTCGATCTGCTCGCGATTGAATGCCGTCCCCTCCTTCACCGGATTCATGCCGAAGTAGGCGGTCATGTCGAGCACCACCGCGCGGGTGGCGATCGCCGGCACGGTTTCGATGCCCAGGCGCCGCAGGCCATCCTTTTGCACGAAGTTGGGCGCGTAGTTGCAGTTGTAATAGACGTTGTTGATGCCGAGATGCCCAAGTCCGTCGAGCTGGGAACCGATTCCCACCCAACCGTTGATGATGTCGTCGTTGTAGGAAGTCCGGGTCGGACCGATCGGGCCGTTTTCCTGGCCCGGCTGGACGACCGTCAATTCAAAGGTGCGCGGCGCATAGGCAGGCGTGTTCTTGTTTGTTTCGATGCCGAGCCGATACGATTTGCCGGTCTTGATAAGCTTGCTTGCCTCCCTGGTTTTTTCCGGCGTGACGTAGTTCAGATTGCCGATCTGGTCATCGGGACCGAATTTCGACGGAAAGCAATCGGCGTGAGCGGGAGCGGCAATGAAGGAGGCGATCAGCGCCAGTGCGGCCAGGCAGCCCTTTTTGCGGTCGGGGTTGGGGGTCATCGTTTGTCTCCGGTTGTGTTGGACAGTGAAGTTTTTGAACAAATGCATTGCCTCGATCCTTCCTGATTGCGGCGCCGCGGCCAGACCGCGTTGCATGCTCCGGCTGCGCCATGCTGCAGATGGCACGCCATTGCTCCCCCTTGTTTTATTAATAACGCCAACTCATACGACTATTTGCGCCCCTTTTTGGTTGCAATCCGGGAGATTTCTCATCCGACCACGACCCTGTCACTCGCAAAGACCTTTACCTCTTTCACAGGAGTAATTTATATTCGTCAACATTGCAGATTGTTATGGTGACAGGGAGAGTTCGATGAGTGATTTATTCAAGCAGCGTATGTTCGGCATGAGCGCAACCAATCCGCAGGGTATTCCGGAAGATCCGCGCCGCTGCATCGTCGAAATGATCGACAGCAGCCGCCGCCTGCTGCGCAAATACCAATGCGAAAAAGGCCGCGGCCATGGACCGGACAAGCTGTACTGCGCTTTCCACGCGCGCAGCCTGCCGAAGCCGGAATGACAGCCTGACCGGCACGGCTGCCGGTCAGGCGCTCATCCCAATACTTTTTCCAGGCCGGCCACCCGGTGCCGGCCCTCTTTGCCCCCACTCTCTTCCCCGCCCCTTCCTCCTCGCCGCAACGGCGCCCGAGGAACGATCCAGGGTGAAAAACCACACACAAGTGCAGCGTCGACGCTGCGAAACCTGAGCATGCCCCTGCATGTCCGGCGTGCAGCGACCGGTAGTCGGCATAGCCGGTACGAATCCATGGAAAGGAACAAGAGTGGAAACCGACGAGCGGAATCAGGACACCTCGCCCGCCATCCTGGCGGGTAACCTCGAAGAGCAGGCAAAACGTTGCGAGGCCGCGGGGGAACATGTCCATGCCCTTGGCTTATGGCGGCAGGCAGTACACCTGTGGCGCGAACAGGGCGACCTCCCGCGCCAGGCGGAATGCGCCTTTCGTACCGGCCAGTTGCACGTCAGGCTCAAACAGCATGAGCAGGCGATCGATTGCTATGAGAAGGCGCACGTCATACATGCCGCAATGGGCAATCCGCATGACGAGATGGTCAGCCTGAGCGCGATGGCGGAAGCCTATCAATCGCTCCGCCGGCATGGCGAGGCGGCCGCCATTCTCAACCGGGCGTTGACATGCTGCCGGGCCTGCGGCAGCCGGAAGGACCTCGGCACCCTGCTCAACAATATCGGCCTGTCCTACCGCGAAATGCATCAGCGCGAACAGGCGCGCAAATACCTTGAGGAAGCGATGTCGATCCGGCGCGCGGACGGCGACGCGGCAGGCCTGGCCCAGACGCTGCACCATCTCGCCGCGCTGCTGATGGACGACCGCATGTATGCCGAGGCGCGTACCCTGCTGGAGGAAGCCTGCGCCGCCCATGCCGCCAACGCGGACCTCGGCGGCGAGGGACGCACCCAGCTTTCCATTGGCCGGCTGCTCGACGAACAGGGCGTCCCCGGGAAAGCAGCGCTGTATTACGAAAAGGCGTTGGCCGCGGCGAGGCATCCTGCCGTCCGCAACGCCGAGGACGAGGCGGCGGCGCTGCACAACCTCGCAGGAACGGCGCTTGCCCAGAAAGATTTTTCCCGTGCCCGGGAACTGCTTCAGCAAGCGCTCGACATCGTCGTCGCCTCGCGGTTGCGCAGCGGGGAAGCGAAAGTGCTGTACCGCTATGCGCAGCTGAACGCGGCGATGGACCAGAACCACGAGGCACTGAACCAGCTGTTCAGGGCGAGGAAGATCGAGGAAGAGATGGGCGACCACATCGGCCTCGCCTGTACCGACGAAGCCATCGGCGTGCTGCTCTCGGGTTTCGGCCAGCATGCGCTGGCATGCCGGCATCTGGACAAGGCTGCGCGAATCAGGGAACGATCCGGTGAATTTGACGCCCTGGCCAACACGCTGCAATTGATGGGGCGGGCCTGCGAAGCGCAGGGGAAACATGACCAGGCCAGGCGGCACTTTCAGTCGGCCGCCTTCCTGCGCGCCAATGCGCCGGGCGGCCTGACCGGCTTTGAAGAGAGCGACCCCGCCATATGGCATCAGTGGGATGCGATCGGATCGACGGGGCCGCTACTGCATTGAAGCGCTGTCGGTCCGGCCGTACCGTCGATGTCGGATGCTTTGCCAGCGGCACTAACGCTCTAGCTAGCGGCCGGGAAAGCGCGCCGCCACCAGGCGGGTACGGAGTTCGTCGAGGAATATATCCTTCCTGCCCCGCAACGCCAATCGCGCATAGGCATCGCGCAGGTCCCTGATGCTGTGCTCGATATCCCTGCCGGATACCGGCGCCAATCCGGCATCGTTCTCCGGATCGCCGTCCAGTTCGTCGAGCAGGGCCCTCAGAATGAAAACTTTCGACTGCTGCCGGGGGTTGTCCTCCGATTCTTCTATTTGCCTATCCAGTTCCATGCGCAAGGCCGCACGGCTTTCAGGCGTGGCAAGACGGGGCAATAGCGCAGCCATCTCGTCCCGGGACGGCCGCCACCCGCCGGGCACGAGATTATCGAGCAGGCTGACGGGCCGTTGCTGCAATTCGAAATACGTCGTCGTCAGGAAATTCTCGACCCGTGCCGACCAGTCGCCGCCACTCTGGTCAGCATAAAACTGGTGCACCAGCTCGTTGATCCTGCTGTTCTCGCCGGGAGTCAATGACAGGATCTGCTGCTTTTGCCATGTCGTCGTCAGGACCTGAGCCAGCATGTCCCGGTTAGGGCCACGCAGGACATCGTTTTCCAGTTGCTCGATGTCCTGTTCCATCTGCGCGACCCGGTCGACAAAATCGATCATCGCATCGCAGCCGGCTGCGACATCGCTCCTGTCGATCCGAAGGCCGTCGAGGATGTCCTCCAAACGCGTGGCCATCCCGTTGAGGTCCGCTGGCGCGCCGGCATCGCCGGAATTATTTTCCGGCCGCCTGCGCGCCGCACCCGACGGACTTCCCTCACTCGCGTCGTCCGTGGCAAACGGGAGCCGACCCGGCGCGCCGGACTGGTAGGCAGGGTCGGGTGTTTCCCCGTCGCCGGTCGGGTTTAATCGCCGTTCAAGCCGATGCACTCTCTCGAAAAGTCCCTGGACAATGCGCCGCACCTGCGTGTTGGCGTCGGCGATGGCTTGCATGTCGCGGTTGAGCATCCTCACTTCCTCATCCGCCCGCTCCAGGACATCGCCGATGGGCCCCGTCACACGTCCGGTGGTTTGCCCATGGCCGGCGAAGTCTCCCGGCGGGTGATGGGCCATCAATGATGCATCGCTGTTTTCGGCGTCGGCATCATAGGCTTCCTGTGGTGGCGGTTCCCCCGCCAGCCTCATGCCGCCATCCATGCCGTTGCGGTGCCTCCGGCGCCCGGATGACTCATCGCTGCTTTCGGTATCCGCGTCATAGGCTTCCTGCTGTTCCGTGGTCGCCATCACCGGCAACGCGTTGGCGAAGGGAGCGCCGCTCGCGGTACGTGCAGCGCTCTTCCTTCGATTTGGAATATCCCATGCGATACCACCCTTTGCATCCCGCAAGCCGACGAGTTCCTCGCGCAGCTGCTGCAACTCCCCTGCGGTCGGTATGCGGAGCTGCCCGTGACCTGCCGACGTCGTGCCGCCGCGCGGGCCGGCTTGAGCGCGTTCCTGCGATAACGGGATGTTCCATGCGATGCCGCCTCTGCCGGACCTGGCGCCACGGAGCGCTTCACGCTCCAATGCCATGCGCAGCAATTCCTTCATCTCCCACGGAGAGTCCAGCGCCGTGATCGTTTGATCGAATCTGGTACGCCAGGTACGCGTAAAGTCCACCGTGTTGTCCCGTTCGGCATGCACGCATGCAGCTACGATGCGCTCGGCAAGCCTGCGGAGCTCATCCACCGTGAAGTGCTGGCGATGGGTATTGAAGATCGTATCGAGATACCCCTTGGCGAGGGCGTTCGATTGCTCCGTGAACAGCAGGTGGACATGTGCCACGCCGCCGGGATGGGCGCCGGTCACGAGTCGGGATTTCTGGTCCGTCGTCAATCGTCCGGATTGCAGAATGGTTGCAACGAGGTCCTTGACGGCGGTGGCCCTGTCGATGGACCACTGCGTGAACAGAAACTTGATGGGCGCGTCATCTTCCGGTTGCTCCGCGTCGATCTCTATGTCAGTTGTGAATGAACCGGCGGGATGGGCGGCTACCGTCATGTTGCCTGCGGAAAGAAATTCCGCGATCTGCTCGCCGGTCAACGCGTCTGATTGCACGACACGCCGCAGGAATGAATTGACCGCCGCTCTTTCGCCGTACTGCAACAACACCCGCGCAGCCACCGTTCCCTTCAGATCGTCGATGAGCGTCTCCAGGCCCGCCTGACCGGCAACGGTACTGCCGTGCAGGATGCGTTGCGCCGCGGCCCGCAATCGTTGGATCGGCGCCGTGTCCGCATCCTCCAGCATTCCCGGCGACAGGGAAGCCAGATCCTGCCGCATCGCGGCGTCGAGCTCTTGCAGGAGGCGGCGATCCAGCACCGGCGGCTGATGGGAATGCATCTCCGGGCGGAGCCGCAGCGTGTTCATTATTCGTGCCGGCAGGGGTTCTTTCACGACGGTTGCCGGCATCGCCCCCTGTTCGGGCTGTTTCCTTTTCTTCCTGAAGAACGCCTTGAGCTTTTTCGCCGTTCCCGCAGCGGGAACGGATACCGGACCCTGCTGTTGTTCCGCGGCTGGCGGCATCGGTTCACTTTTCCGGTTCCCGCGCGGCGCCATCTTGCGCAACTGCTGCCCCATCCTGCCCAGTTCAGGGGCGGATACTTTTTTTGCCAGCTTCTGCAGTGTATGGCGCAAGCCGGCGTTGCGTGGTGCGGCCAATCCTCTATCGGACTGCGCACCGGCATCCGGCCGGCCTTCCCTTGCCGGAACATCCGCTTTCGCCTTTTTCCGGTACACCGCTTCCTGAATCATGCTCGTGAGAGCACGGGCTGTTGCCAATCCGAAGATTTCCATTTGTTTTTACCTGAAAGGTTGATGAAAGCCCGGCAGCACGGTCGCCAGCCGATCTGTCTTATGCATGCATGGATTGGTCGCTTAAGAATCGGGCGATACGGGTCCTGCTGGCCGTGTCGGAGAAAGTTCGGTCCGAAGACGGGCGATCGTTTCCTGCAGGGTGCGGATCGCTTCGCCGGTTGCCTCGATCTCGCGGGCCAGGGCGTCCTTGCGTCTCATGCCTCCGATGGCTTCGCCTCGAATCGCGTCGGCCTTCATTTTCATCAACAGGGCGGCTTGCTCCGGCAACACCTGCTCCTCCTCCGGGAGCACAGGCCTGTTTGGCCTGCCCCATGCAACAGGCTTGCCGACGATGTCGTTGGTCGCGTCGCCCGTGGCGGGGTGCTTCTTTCTCGCCTTGACATGCGGCGAATGGTGAAATTTGTAAAGTGTGCCGATGGCGCCGGCCGGGGACTGGGCACTGTCTTGTACCGCTTCGATACGCGCTTGTGACGGGCCAGGCAAAGGGCTCTGATTCGGGCCGGGATGAGAAAATCGGGGCATCAGGTGGAGTTCCAGTTTTTGGGCAACGCATCGCCGCTCCGGATGGAGATTGCTTGCTGGTTGAGTGGCGGAGGACGGCGATGCGGTTCCATCGCCGCAGATTTTTTCCGGTGGCCCTGCCTTTTGTCCAAAAAAAACGGCGGGCCGAAAGCTCGCCGTTTTCCTGGTGCCAGATACCCTGCCGCGTTACTGCCGGAGCGCACCGCCGAAGGACAGCCAGGTGCCCCGCAGGCCCTGCTGCTCGACGCCTGGCCTGGACCAGTCGCACACGCCGCCGGAGAACACGTTCCTCAACCGTGACTGCTGTTCAGCGGTGAAGGCGGGCGTGTAATCGCTCATCGTCACCGGCTTGAGGGTGCACTTGATGATATCGGATGCGACCGGCGCACCGGCCACCGCCCGCGGCGAGGCAGGGGCAGGATAGAGCGCGGCGCATCGGCCGGCATCGATCCTCTGCTCTTCCACGATGAAGGTGGGGTAATCATCACGGGTCAGGCAACCTTCCTGCAGGGTCGCCGGCTTGTTGCGCACCACTTTCTGATGCGGGCTGACGTTGGACCTGTCGGCTGCGATGTTCGCCAGCCACTTGTCCATCTGCTCCAGCGCGTGCAGCAGCAGCGGGCTGGTGCTGGAGTAGTAGCCGTAACGGAAGTCCTCGACCAGCATCACCTGGTTGTCGGCGTCGCCGTTGGCCTTGATCAGGCGTTCACGCATAGAGAAGGAGTGATAGCGCAGGTGGATATCGCCATCGGGCCGGTCATCGGTATAGGCACGGTAGTCGATGATCGGGATATCCCGCAGCCCGCCGCCGCCGTTGGTCAGCCGGCCTGTCTGGTAGGCCTGCCGCGTCGCTTCGAGATCGGCGGTGTTGCGCTGCCAGTTGAAGTTGGCATCCCGGTCGTAGCCGCCGATGTGCTCATTGAGCGTAAGGAACTGCTCGACGGTGATGACGCCTTCGTTCAATGCCTGCAAGCCGTACTGGATGCCGACGTTATCCAGCGGACGCCGCGCAAAGCCGGTCGCAGGGTCGGTGCCGAACACATTCACCGTATGCTGGTAAATGTCGCAACGCACCCCGGTCGGATTGGTGACCGCGTTGTAACGCAGGTTCGCCGGCAGGACATCCGGACAGAAAGTATTCGGCGCGATACGCAGTGCGCCGTTGTAGACGGTCGAGGTGAAGATTGTTTTTTCCGTCTGCACGCCCGCGACGCGGCGCTGCTGCTCTTCTGTGAACTGGTTCGGGAACAGGTTGCGGAAGTAATTGCCCAGCAGTCGCTGGTCGGTGATCGAGTGCACGGTGCCGAAGTACACCTCCGGGAAGCTGCAGCCGGGCAGGATGCCGTCCAGCAGGCCGGGATAGTTGTCGGCGATCTGGTGCTGCTGGTACGAACCGCCCGAGCAGCCCCAGCCGATGGTGTAGCGCGGCAGGCCGTAATTTTCGATGAAGCGTTCCTTCACCATCGCCATCGATTCGGCGGCGGTCAGGTCCTGGCAATTGTTGCCGAAGACATTCAGCGACGACGAGGCCATCGCATAGCCCTGCTTGAGGATGTTGTCGTCGAGGACGCCGCCGGTGGTCGATCCCTGCCGGTACCAGCCGCCGGTGCAGCCGCCGCCGAAGGTATAGACGAGCCGCCCGTTCCAGCCGTTCGGCTTCACGGCATAGCTGGGCGCCGCCTCCTTCGTCGGATCATGCAGGACCGACGTCTGGTAGATGGCACGGTTGATCGTGCCGGTTTCGATGCGGACCACGTACGGGACCTGCTTGCCCTCGTTGGTCGTGGTCGTCGCCACATCCGACGGCAGCGCGGACAGGCTGGTCAGCGGCCTGAAGGCAGCCGGAGTCGCCGTGTTCCGATAGACGTAATCCACGCGTGTCCTGACCGAGCAGTCTTCGTCCAGCGGCGCGCCGAGATTGCTGCCGTCCGGCATGGCGAACTTGTCGGTTTCGCAGAAGAATGGTGTTTCATGCGGTCCGGAAAAGATTGGGCCTGTAATGGGGTAATTCGTTACCTGTACCGAAGCGGCGAGGCCGCGGCCGCTTTCCGGCCTGACCGAAATGGTGTTGACGCCCTCGGCAAGGCCGTCGACCAGTCCGGCGAACGTACCCCTGCCGGTGTCGGTGAACTTGTCGCTCACATCCCTGCTGCCGACGG
>NZ_DAIUCO010000043.1:0-25658 GCF_036846085.1 Noviherbaspirillum sp.
GGCGATAACGGGGTCGCCTTTCTTTGCTTCCTTTCTTTGGCGAAGCAAAGAAAGGGAGTGGCCCGCCGGGGCCAGTCCCGGCTAGTCTCTTCGGAGAACCGTAAAGGTTGCATTACCGGAGAAACCTAGTAACTCAAAATTCAGCCCTACGCAAGAATGACTACCAAACTTCACTGGTCATCAATCCCAAACACTAATACACCTTCTCCACCTGATACCCCCGCTTGCGCAACAACGCCGGCAACCCCTTCTCCCCAATCAGATGCAACATCCCCACCGCGACAAAAACCGTTCCACCACTTTTCAAATAACCTTCGACCTTGTCAGCCATTCCCACATTGCGCCGGTCGAGCAGCACCTCCTGCAGAAACGTCGATGAGACCGTCTTCTCCTTCGCTCCTTCCAGCAGGATCGCGTTAAGCCCATCAGAATCAGCATTGGCCCAGGCATCAGCCATCGCACGGGCCTGTTCAATGCCTTCGCCACTGTCAAGACTGTCCAGGGTTTCAATCAGATAGGTTTCCTGGTCCGCAACGCGCATGCCGTCGAACAGCGAGAGCTGATAGGTAGCCGATTCGAGTTCCAGAACGGTTTTCGCCGGTCCGGCCAGCGCGAGCAGATGCAGGTCGACGCCCTGGCTGAGTTGAAGTCCATGCCGTTCGATGACGATGCTGGTCAACAGGTTGGCGATCATCCACGGCTTCATGCGGGCGATGTTGTCGAACGGGATGCCGAATGTGTCCGTTGCCTTGCGCAGGCGACGAACGGTGTCGGCGGATACATGGTGATTGATCGCGTCGCCTGCCGGATACATCGCATGCTGGTTGATCGCGGCGGCGAACCGGTCCTGCCTGCGCACGTCGATTTCAACCGCCAGCCTGCTCGATGCCGCCAGTGTCTGAGTCACTTCGGCGTTGAGAGGAAAGTAACCGGGTTTGCCGGCATGAATGGTGCCGAAGAGGTAGGCGGTTCTTTGCTGGTGCCGTACCCTGTACAACGTACCGCGTTGCGGCCGCTTTTCCGCTGACGGGGATGCGGTGGGTTTTGTCGCCGCAGACGTGTCCGCACGTGCGGGGAAGAAGAAAAACGCCGACAATACGGCAAAGACAAATAGACGCCTGATATCCATACACTCTCCTGACGCCGCGACTCTATCAGATGCCCCATCCCGTTTGGTTGTTCGACCTCGACAACACCCTGCACAACGCATCGCATGCGATTTTCCCCGCCATCAATACGAACATGAATGCCTATATGGCGCGCGTGCTCGGCAAGGAAGGCGTGGATGCCGACCCGGAGGTGGTGAATGCCGCCCGGCTCGCCTACTGGAAGCGCTACGGCGCGACGCTGCTTGGCATGATCAAGCATCATCAGGTGCCGGCGGAGGATTTCCTGCGCGAGGCACATACCTTCGACGAGCTTACGGCGATGATCCGCGCCGAGCGTGGACTGGCGCGTTTGCTGAAACGGCTGCCGGGCCGGAAGATCCTGCTGACCAACGCGCCGCGCGTGTATTCGCGCGAGGTCGTGCGTCATCTCGGCCTGCACCGGCATTTCGCCGGACATATTGCGATCGAGTCGATGCGGGTGCATCGGCAATTGCGGCCGAAGCCGTCACGGCTGCTGTTGCATAAACTACTCGCCCGGGAAGGCGTCGCGGCACGGAACTGCATCCTGGTCGAAGACACCCTCGATAACCTGAAGGCCGCAAAAATGCTGGGCATGCGCACCGCATGGGTGACGCAATACCTGGCGAGCAATCCCAATCTGCGGCATCGCGCGGACAATTTACCGTCGCCAAAGTTCACAAAGCGCCCCGTTTATGTTGATGTCAAAGTAAAATCCGTACGGAAACTTCCGGCGAATCTGCATCGATTGCGCTGACAAAAATTCGTTGCGACTACAGTGGATCGATCATGGCAAGCACAAAACCGGGCGAACGCAAACTCCAGATCCTCCAAACGCTTGCCGGCATGCTGGAACAGCCGAAAGGCGAGCGCATCACCACCGCCGCGCTGGCCGGCAAGCTGGATGTGTCGGAGGCGGCCCTGTACCGGCATTTCGCCAGCAAGGCGCAAATGTTCGAAGGCCTGATCGACTTCATCGAATCGACGGTATTCGGCCTGATCAACCAGATCACCGAGCAGCAGGAAAACGGGCTGTCCCAGGTACAGGCGATCACAGGCATGCTGCTCAATTTCGCCGAGCGCAATCCGGGCATGACCCGGGTGATGATCGGCGATGCGCTGGTTAATGAAGACGAGCGGCTGCAGGTGCGGATGAACCAGTTCATCGAGCGGGTGGAACTGGCGATACGGCAATCGCTGCGGCTCGCGGCGACGCAGGGACAGGTAAGCGAAGCGGAGGCGGCGGTGCGCGCCAACATGATCGCCAGTCTCGTCGTGGGACGCTGGCACCGTTTCGCAAAAAGCGGATTCAAGCACAACCCTACCGAGAACGCGCAGGCGCAGATCGTCGTGCTGCTATCCTGAGCGTCGCTGCGCAAACGCGTGAACATCGGTACACTCGCTGCCGGTGTGCCGGTTGTGCGGCATCCTTGTGTATTTTCCTCGCGTATTCATGAATTCCACCAAGACATTTCCGACGTCTGCTTTTTTCGCGCTGCTGCTTGGCGGCGTGGCTATCGGCTTCGCCGGCATCTTCATGCGCCTGTCGGACGTCAGTCCGCTCGCGTCCGCTTTCTGGCGCATGGCGCTGGCCGCGCCCTTCCTGTGGGTCTGGGCGTTCGCGGTGAGCAAGCAGGACGGGGAGGCGGACAAGCGAACCGATTTCACGCTGGCGCTGGCGCTGGCCGGCGTCTACTTCGCGGCCGACATGGGGCTCTGGCATTTGTCGCTGCATTACACGACCGTGTCCAATGCCACGCTGCTGTCGAACTTCGCACCGATCTTCATCGCGCTGTGGATGTGGCTGGCGCATAAGGTGAAATTCGCCCGCATCTTCATCGTCGGCATGGTGATTGCGCTGGTGGGTGCGGTGATGCTGGTCGGACCCAATGCGGCGGATGAAGGCGGCGGCTCGGGCAAGCTGCTCGGCGACGGCCTCGGCCTTGCAAGCGCGGTGTTTTACGCCGCCTATCAGCTGATGATCAAGGATGCACGCGGCCAGTATTCCACTGCGCGGCTGATGGCATGGAGCACGACGATTACCGGCCTGGCCTTGCTGCCGTTCGCATTGCTGTCCCCCGGCGCCTTCTGGCCGGCGAGCGCGGCGGCATGGCTGCCCTTGCTGGGATTGGCTTTTGTCGCCCAGATCGGCGGCCAGACGGTGATTGCCTATGCATTCGCGCATCTGCCGGCTTCGCTGTCGTCGGTCAGCCTGCTGATCCAGCCGCTGACGGCGACCATCGCTGCATGGATCATTTTCCAGGAAGTGATCGGGCCGGTACAGATGGCCGGCGGCGTCCTGCTGCTGTGGGGAATCTACCTGTCCAAGCGCGGCAGTTAAGCGGATCGGGATGCATCGACAGTGCAGCAACCGATTCTCAGCATGAACGCCGCCGACTGCTTTGCCCTGCTGGACGACAGCAGCGCCACCGATACGCAACCACGGTCCCGCCTGTACACCGGCTATGCCGGCACCCTGTCCTGCGCGCATCCTGATGAGCTTCCGGTGCTCTGGGAGGGCCTGCGGCGGGCGCTTAGCGAAGGCAGGCACGCCGTCGGGCTATTCAGTTATGAGTTGGGCGCGGCGATGCACGGCATTGTGCCGCATGCGGATGCGGCGTGTTCGCGCATATTGCTGTTCGATCGCTGCCAGCGCATGTCGGCCGCCGAGGCGGAAGACGTGCTCGCCGAAAAAACAGCGCGCGCCGGATTTCCGCATGGCGGCATCCTGGATGTGCAGCCCAATATCAGCGAAGCAGAATTCACGGCCGCCATCGACCGCATCCAGTCCTATATTGCGGCCGGTGATACTTACCAGGTGAACTATACCTACCGGCTGCATTTCCAAAGCCATGGCGATCCGGTTGCGCTTTATCGCCGCCTGCGTGCGCGCCAGCCGGTGCCGTACGGAGCGTTGATCGTATTGCCCGACGGCGGCGCGGTATTGTCGCTATCGCCCGAACTGTTTCTGCGACATCGCGATGGCGAACTCACAGCGCAACCAATGAAGGGAACGGCGGCGGCGACCGGTAACGCGGAAGAGGATGCCTCGCGTGCCGCCGCACTGGCGGCGGACCCGAAGAACCGCGCGGAAAACCTGATGATCGTCGATCTGCTGCGCAATGACCTCGGGCGCGTCGCCATGCCGGGCTCGGTCACGGTCCCTGATTTGTTTTCCACCCATCGCTACAGCAGCGTCCTGCAAATGACCTCCACCGTGCATGCGACGCTGCGCAACGGCGTCGCGCTTGAGGATGTGTTTGCCGCCGTCTATCCGTGCGGTTCGATCACCGGCGCGCCGAAGCGGCGGACGATGCAGATCATTCGCGAACTGGAAAGCGCGCCGCGCGGTTATTACACTGGCGCGATCGGCTGGTTCGATGCGCCGCTCCCGGGTCGTGCGGTCGGCGACTTCTGCCTGTCCGTACCCATCCGCACCCTGGTGCTGCAACCGGCAGGCGCCGATGGACTGCGTTCCGGCGAGATGGGCGTGGGTGCGGGTATCGTGTACGACAGTGTGGCCGCCCACGAGTATGCCGAATGCGCAATGAAAGCAGCTTTCCTGACCGGCCTGTCGCAGGAGTTCGACCTGTTTGAAACCATGCATGCGACACGCGACGCGGGTTGCCGCCATCTCGAGCGGCATCTGCGACGCATTGCTGCATCGGCAGCGCATTTCGGTTTTCCGTTCGACCAGGCTGCTGTGCTGTCGGAATTGGAGAGCACATGTGCGGCTTTGCCTGACGGGCCGCATCGCCTGCGGATGGCGCTGGGACGGGACGGCGGCATCGCGATACAGACAGCGGCGCTGACACCGCTTGAAACGCCGGTAAGAATCTTGCTGGCCAAACAGCCGACGACCTCCACCGATCCATGGCTGCGCCATAAAACCACGCTGCGGGAACGCTATGACGCAGGATGGCGCATGGCGGAATCCGTCGGTGCGTTCGACATGCTGTTCTGCAATGAACAGGGTGAGATCACCGAAGGTGGACGCAGCAACCTGTTCATCAAGCTGCGCGGCCAGTGGTTAACGCCGCCCATATCCGCAGGTGTTTTGCCCGGCATCATGCGAGGGATACTGCTGGATGATCCCGGATGGAATGCCGAAGAACGGCGTTTGACACCAGATGATTTGCACGCAGCGGAAGCGATCGTGGTGTGCAATGCGCTGCGCGGGGTTTTACCAGCGGTCATCGATCGCACTCATGCCACCGCCTTGGGCGCGGTGGCCGGCTGAAATACCACCAGCCAGGTTGCCAGCACCACCATCGCGCAGCCGATCAGCATGTTCAGGGTCACCGCTTCGCCAAGGAACAGCGCACCCCAGATCAGCGCGAACAGGGGGATCAGGAAGGTCACCGTCAACGCCTTGGTCGGCCCGAGATCGGCAATCAATCGGAAGTAAATGAAATAGGCCACGGCACTGCACAGCAGGGCCAATACGAGCGCGATCATGATGACCATCGGCGTCACTTCGCCGCGGATCGGCGACAGCGGCAGGAAGGGCAGCAGCACCAGCGCCGCGCCGAGCTGGGAGCCGGTTGCCATTTGCGGCGGCGCAATGCCGGAGGATGCTTTCTTTGAATACGCGCCGGCAATGCCGTAGCACAGCGCCGCCAGGACGCAGGCAGCGGCCGCAACCATCACCTGCGGCGAGAATTGCGCCGGCCCCAGCCGTACGAGGAAAGCCACGCCGGCGATGCCGATCAGCAGGCCGGTGATCTTGCGCGCGGTGAGCGTTTCGCCCAGTACCGCAGCACCGACCAGCGCGCCCCACAATGGGCTGGTGGCGTTCAGGATGGCCGAGTAACCGGCGGGCAGCGTCAGTGCCGCATAGGAAAACAGCGCGAAGGGCAGGGCGGAGTTGAGTGTGCCGAGAATCAGGTACTGGCGCCAGCTTGTGCCGAAGTGCATGGACCGCCCTCCGGCGAGAATGAACAGCAGCATTGCCGCACCGGCGATCGCCACCCGCGACTCCGCCGTCCACAGTGGACCTAGGGCGGGCGCGACGATGCGCAGGAAAAGAAATGACGCGCCCCAGATGGCGGCCAGCAGGATCAAACGGAACAGGTCGGCGCTACGCATGGCAAGCTCTCGCAATCAGGTGAGGTTCGAGAATAAGGGAGGCGCGCCGCGCGTGCTGGCCGGAATCGGACATCACAGTTCTTCATCTTTGCTGCAGCGGTTGCTGGCGCGATGCCAGCGCCGCACCGATCAGCAGGGCGACCGCGGAAAACACCAGGCCGCGCTGCAAGCCGCCGGCGCCGTCGGAAATCCAGCCGACGACGGTCGGTCCCACGATCTGGCCGGCGGCGAAGACGATGGTGAACATGCTGATACCGGATGACCAGGACGTGGCCGGCAAATTGTGGCGCACGAGCGCGGTGGTGGAAGCCACGACCGACAGGAATACCGCGCCGAACAGGATGCCGGACGCGAATACCGCGACGATGGCGGAAGTCAGCACCGGCAGCAGCGTCGCAACGGCGAGCAGGCCGTTCAATATCGCCATCGCCTGGCCACCCTTGAAACGGTCGAGCATGCCGGCCCAGATGCGCGACGACGCCACCACCGCCACACCCAGCGCCGCATAGAAGAGCGATAGTTGCGGCCCCTGCATGCCTTGCTCCTTCAACAGTGCGATGACGAAGGTCATGTAGCCGATATAGCCGACGCCGAACATGAAATAGCCACCCAGGCTCCAGCCGAAGGACAGCAGGCGGACCGGGCGCTGGCCGTTCGCCGGTGCGGCGGCACCGTCGATGCTGGCGGCGGGCAGGGCCATTGCCAGCGTCGCCAGAAAACACATCACCCCCAGGCCGATCCATGCCCATTGCCAGCCATGCGGGACGCCTTGCGCGGTCGCGCCGGCCAGCGCCGCCGGCACCAGCAGCGCCGACAACACGATGCCGAAGCCCGTGCCGCCGTAATACAGGCCGATCAGAAATCCGGCATGCCGCGGATGCAGCGCGCCTAAACGGGCGGCGAGCAGGCCCCCGGCGATGAAAATAAAGGCGCTCGCGGCACCGGCCAGCACCCGCTGCGCCAGCAGCATTTCCGCGCTGACGACGAATCCCGACAGCAGCATGAACAAGCCGGTGCAAACCGAACCACCGATCAGTGCGGACTGTGCGCCGAAGCGCCGCATGAACGCCGGCGTGACCATCGCGCCGATCAGGTAGCCGAGCGCATTTGCCGTGTTCATCGCGCCGGCCAGCAGATAGGACCAGTCGAGATCGGCCCGCATCGGCGGCAGGAGGAGCGCATAGGAAAAGCGTGACATGCCGAGCGACACCGCCGCCGCCAGCGACAAGGCAAAAGCGGTCAGGAAAGGGTGCCGTTGCGAGAGGGGGTGGTTCATCGCTTGTTCGGCCATGGTCTGCTCAGGCTTCGGCGGTGACGGTGTCTTCGGCGCGTGGAGGTGCAGCCGACAATACCAGGCCCATCGCGGCCAGCACGACCGCGCCGCCGATGAAGGTCGGCAGTCCGATCGGCTCCCGCAGGAAGATGAAGCCCCATAGCATGCTGAACAACGGAATCAGGAACGACACCGTCATTGCCCGGGTGGGGCCCACTTTCACGATCAGCGGAATGAATAGCGCCTGCGCCAGGCCGGACGACAGCAGGGACAGGCCGGCGATGCAGGCCATCGCGGTCAGCGACGGCATGGCGATGGGCAAAGCAAACGGCAGCGTCGGCGTCATTATCAGGCCGCCCATCACCAGCGAGCCGGTCGCCATGGCGATCGGATGGATGCCGCCCGGGTGGCCGGTTTTTTTCACGATGATGCTCGATAGCGCGTAGCAGGCGGCGGCAACCAGGCAGGCGGCGATCGCCGCAAGCGTCGGTCTGTCCAGCGTCAGCGCGCCTGCGCCGACCAGGATGGCAACGCCGGTGATGCCCAGCGCCAGTCCGGCAAGCTTGCGCACGGTCAGCCGCTCGCTCAGCCAGAGTACGGAAAACAATGCGCCGAACAAGGGCGCGGTGGAGTTCAATACCGCCGAATGCGCCGCCGGCAGATGCTGGGCGGCAAAGGCGAAGCAGGAAAACGGCAGCACACCGGCGAAGATGCCGACGACGGCGAACGGCCGCCAGTTGCGCCGCCAGTTCATGTCCACGCCGGTCATCAGTGCAAAAGCCATCAGTGCCAATCCGGCCAATCCGATGCGAAGAATGGCAGTCAGCAATGGTCCGAGTTCCGGTACCGCCACGCGAAGGAAAATGAATGAGCCGCCCCAGATCGCAGAAAGAAAAACCAGCTTGGCGAGATCGGCGAGGGACATGTAGAGGAAAGTGGCCGGCAATTAACGAACAAGCGTTCGATTGTAACGCGCATGCATCGGGGTCGCCAAACTGCCCTTGCAGCCCGCTCCTGTTTGTGAGCGCGGCGCGCGTTCCGTGGCATTCGTGCCTTGGTTCCCCGGATGCATTTGACCGCAAGCAAGCACTATCGCAGTCGGGGCGACGGCGCTTGATTCAGACCAAGGAAAAATTGTCAGGAAAGCAAATAATCATGGACAGGGAGAAAACCATGAAGACGCTTAGTTGGAAATGCCTGACGAATCTGGCTGCATGCTTCGTCTATGCCGCCTTGCTGGCAGGCTGCGATGCCGTACAGCATCGCAGCGCCGCTTCCATTGGTGAAGTCGCCGTGCAGGAGAAAGTCGAGATTGCCATGCCGGGTATGAACCTGTCCGAAACCGGGCTCGACGATGTGGAGATGCGGCATTTCGCCGCGTACCGCAGCTATGTCGCCGTCGCCGGCGCATCCAGCGTGGGCGATGACCCGGGCAGCAATCCTGATGCACTCCGGCGGCTATCGGAGGATTTGCAGAGCAGCGGCGCCGCGCATCTTGGCTGCGCTACCCGCATCGGCATGTGACACACATCAGCAACCTACTTGTGCACCTGGCCACCGCACACCGGGCAGCCATCGCTGCGCCCGATCTTGATGCTTGTCCATTCCATGTTCCGCGCATCCAGCAGTAGCAGGCGGCCTGCCAGCGATTCGCCGATGCCGGCCGCCAGCTTCAGCGCCTCCGCCGCCTGCATGGTGCCGATGATGCCGACCAGCGGGGCAAACACGCCCATGGTCGAACAGAGCACCTCTTCGAATTGCTGGTCCGGCGGAAACAGGCAGGCGTAGCAGGGCGCATCGCCGCGCCGCGCATCGAATACCGACACCTGCCCATCGAAACGGATCGCGGCTCCCGACACCAGCGGCACCCGGTTGGCGACACAGGCGCGATTGATCGCATGCCGGGTGGCGAAGTTGTCGCTGCAATCGAGCACCACGCTCGCCTGTCCCACCAGTTCATCCAGCCGCGATCCCTCCAGCCGCTCGATCAGTGCGGTGACCTGCACCCCGGGATTGATCTGCGCCAGGGTCAGCTTTCCCGATTCCGCCTTTGCCTTGCCGACCCGGTCGGTGGTGTGCAGTATCTGCCGCTGCAGATTGGTCAGGTCCACGGTGTCGTTGTCGACCAGCGTCAGCTTGCCGATGCCCGCCGACGCCAGATAAAAGGCCGCGGGTGATCCGAGCCCGCCGGCGCCGATCACCAATGCGTGTGCGGCCAGCAGTTTTTCCTGGCCTTCGATGCCGATTTCATCGAGAAGGATGTGGCGGGAATAGCGGAGAAGCTGGTCGTCGTTCATGGCGGGAGCCCAAGTCATGGTAGCGAGATCGTAATGGAAAAACCGGCCGCGGGTGCGGGTGGCTTGCAGCGCCTCCCGGACTGCTGATGCCAATCAGGCGGACACCTGCCGGCGAGCGTCCGCTTTTCGTGACGGCAAAGAAAAAGGCCGCATCGCTGCGGCCTTCGGTCAGGTCGGATCCGGCTTATTTCTTCTCGCCGTTCTTCTCCGGTGTCTTGTTCTCATTGATGGTGTTTTCCTTCTTGCTCTCGATCTTCGCGGTTTTCGAAAGCTGCACCGGCTTGCCCTTGAGATGATTCAGTGCCTGCGCCAATTGGAAGTCGTCCTTGCCGCCGAATTCCAGCGGTGTGCGTTTCTTTTCCAGAGCCGCTGCACGCTGTTCTTCTTCCAGCTGATCCATCTTCCGAGCGACCTCTTCCTTGTCACGGTCATTCATCAGATGCTTCTGCAGGTCGGCTTCCCGCAGGCGCAAGCCGTTCAGGCCGTCACCATCTGGGTATTCATCCACCAGCAGGTCGGGCACGATGCCGCGTGCCTGGATCGCGCGGCCGTTCGGTGTGTAATAGCGGGCCGTGGTCAGCTTGACGGCGGTATCCGCCGACAACTGGCGAATCGTCTGCACCGAACCCTTGCCGAATGTCTGCGTGCCCATGATGGTGGCACGCTTGTAGTCCTGCAATGCGCCCGCCACGATCTCGGAAGCCGATGCGGAACCGGTATTGACCAGCACGACCATCGGCACTTTCTTGACCGCGTCCGGCAGCTTCGCCAGCGGATCGGTCAATGCAGCTCGGGAGGAGGTGTAGAACTCGCGGCGTGCATAGAAAGTGGCCTTGGAATCCGGCAACTGGCCGTTGGTCGACACGATGGGCACATCCTTCGGCAGGAATGCCGCCGATACCCCGATCGCGCCGGGAAGGACGCCGCCCGGATCGTTGCGCAGGTCGAGGACCAGGCCTTTCAGATTGGGATCCTGCGCATAGATCGCATTGATCTTTTTCACCATGTCGTCCACCGTCGGCTCCTGGAACTGCGCCACACGCAGCCAGGCATAACCAGGTTCGACGATCTTCGACTTCACGCTCTGCACGCGGATTTCCTGGCGCACGATGGTGACGATGATCGGCCGGTCTTCCTCTTTACGGGCGATGGTGAGGGTGATCTTGGTGTTCGGCTCGCCGCGCATGCGCTTGACGGCTTCATCCAGCGTCAGGCCCTTCACCGGAGTGGAGTCGAGACGGGTGATCAGGTCGCCGGACTTGAGGCCGGCCTTGAAGGCGGGCGAATCCTCGATCGGGGAAATTACCTTGACGTAGCCGTCTTCCATGCCGACCTCGATGCCGAGCCCGACGAATTTGCCCTGCGTGCCTTCACGCAATTCCTTGAATGCTTTTTTGTCCAGGTAGGCGGAGTGCGGATCGAGTGACGCCACCATGCCGGAAATTGCTTCGGTGAGCAGTTTCTTGTCTTCGACCGACTCCACGTAGTCGGTTTTGATCAGACCGAATACATCGGCCAATTGTCGCAGTTCTTCCAGTGGCAGCGTGGTCGCGCTTTTCTGCGCGCTCGCCTCGAATTGCATAGAGCCGGCGATACCGGCAATGACGCCCAGACCGATCAGACCGAAGTTCTTGATTTTGCTGCTCATGTGTCACCTAATGGTTACCGAGGGCCGTGGCCGGCGCATCATTTCGAAAATGAGGCCGACATCCAGCCCAAAGGGTCAAACGCGCGGCCCTGATGCCGCAATTCAAAGTATAAACCTGATTGTTCATTGCCACCGCTGTTCCCGGCGCTGGCAATGACGTCGCCGGTTTTGACAATATCGCCGGCTTGTTTCAGCACGGCCTGATTATTGCCATAAATGCTCAGATACTGGTCCCCGTGGTCAACGATAATCAGGTTTCCGAAACCGCGCAACCATTCCGCGAACACCACTTTCCCTGTCGCTATCGCCCTGATTTCCGCGCCTTCCGCAGCGCGGATGAACAGGCCTTTCCAGCTTGGGCCATCGCCCCGTTTGCCGCCGTATCGTGCCGCCAGTTCGCCTTTCACGGGCAACTTCAGCTGCCCCCGCAGGCGGGCGAATGCCTGTCCCGCAGGGTCAAGACCAGCGTTTTGGACGCTGGCAACCGGCGCGAGTTCATTCCGTCGCGATATTTCTGAAGGGGGCTCGTCATCGTCAATTGCATCAGGATTTGCCGCGCGGTTCTTTGATTTATCTTGAATTCCTGCAGCGGAGGCGGCGTCGTTCCGGCTTTCCCGGGCCTTGGCCAGTGCCTGTTGCTGTTCGCGGCGGCGCTGTTCCATCGCGGCGGCCTCCGCCTTGCGTTGCTCTTCGATCAGGTTTGATAGCTTTTTGACCAGCCCTGCCAGCCTTTGTTCGTCGCGTTCCAGGTTGCCGGCCTCCTTGCGCTGGGCGGCAAGTTTGTCCGACAACCGGGCCAGCAGTTCGGTGCGCCTGCCGAGTTCTTTCTCGAGTCTGGCTTTCTGGTCGACCTGTTCCGCAGCAATTTCGTCCAGTTCATCCCTGGCATTCTGTGCTTCCTCCTTGCCCGTTTCGATTGCCTGCAGGTCCTTGCGCAGCAAGGCGATCAGCTTCGCCTGCGCCTGCGATACATAGCCCATGTATTGCAGGTCGCGGTTGATCCGGTTCGGATTGTCGCCAGAGAGCAGCAGCTTGATCCTGTCCTCGTTGCCGGCCATATACTGCTCGCGCAGGAGTTTGGCCAGCTTCGCCTGCTGGCCGGCGACGGCTTTTTCCAGCCGGTTCTGCTGTTCGGTCAGCCGGGTCAGGCGCGCTTCGGTGCTTTTCTGCTCATTCGCCAGTTCGTGGAGCGCACGATTGGCTTCCGAAATCGCTTTTTCCGAATGCGCCAGCGCATCGGCCGCATGGCCGCGGGCGGTCTCGGTGCGGCTGATGTCGCGCTTGAGTGCGCTCAGTTTTTCCTGCAGCTCGGCACGCTCTGCCTCGACTGCCCGCTTGTGCTTGGTACGTTCGGTGATCCGGACGGCAAAGGCCGGCTGTACCGCAATCAGGCAGGCCGCGACGACGCCGAGCGCGGCAACCCATCCCCACCGCCGTCGTCGTGCCGTCTGCGGACGTGCCGCGGAAACGTCGCTTGCCCTGATTGCTTCATGCAGCCCGGCGTTACCGGAAAAACTCATTACGGATGGCCTATTTCGCTTTGCCCTGGCTTGCGACCGCATTCATCGCCGCTTCGATTGCCGCCTGGTCACCAAGGTAATAGCTCCTGATCGGCTTCAAATCGGCATCGAGTTCATAGACAAGCGGCTGGCCGTTCGGGATGTTCAGGCCGACGATGTCCTTGTCGCTGATGTTGTCCAGGGACTTGATCAATGCGCGCAGGCTGTTGCCGTGTGCCGAGATGATGATGCGCTTGCCGGCGCGGATGGCCGGTGCGATGGACTCGTTCCAGATCGGCATCACGCGCGCGACCGTATCCTTCAGGCATTCCGTCAGCGGGATCTCTTCCTTTTTCAGCTTCGCATAGCGGGGGTCGTTGTACGAGGTGCGCGGATCGTTGACGTCCAGCGGCTCCGGCGGCACGTCATAGCTGCGGCGCCAGATCAGCACCTGATCGTCACCGTACTTGGCCGCGGTCTCCGCCTTGTTCAGGCCCTGCAGCGAACCGTAGTGGCGTTCGTTCAGACGCCAGCTGTGCACGACCGGCAGCCACATCAGATCCATCTCGTCGAGCGTCAGCCACAGGGTACGGATGGCGCGCTTGAGCACCGAAGTATAGGCAACGTCGAACTCGAAGCCGGCTTCCTTCAGTATCTTGCCGGCCTGGCGGGCTTCCGCCGCGCCTTTTTCGGTCAGGTCGACGTCGACCCAGCCGGTGAACCTGTTGGCAAGATTCCAGGTCGATTCGCCATGGCGCATGAATACGATTTTGTACATGATTTTCTGATGAAGAGATAAAAGGAGGGGATAGGTTGAAACTGCGAATTCAATGATAGGCCGCCTTCTATTTTATAATGTTGGGATTGCTTAAAACCATTAGGGTCCCGTGAAATTCTTAATCGACAATATCTGGCTGATCGCATTGGCGCTGCTGTCCGGCGGCGCATTGGTCTGGCCTAACCTGCAGCGCCGCGGTGAAAAGGTCTCGACACTGCAGGCGACGCAATTGATGAACCAGGGCAAGGCCGTGATCGTCGATGTACGCGATACCGCCGGTTTTGCGGCAGGTCATGTGCGCGATGCCAAGAACATTCCCCTGAAAGAGTTGCCAAACAGAGTGGCGGAACTCGAAAAATTCAAGTCGAAGACCGTGATCGTGGTTTGCCAGTCCGGGATGCAGTCGGCAAAGGCGACCTCCATATTGAAGAAGGCAGGTTTCAACGAAGTGGTCAGCCTGACCGGCGGCCTCTCGGCCTGGCAAGCGCAAGGATTGCCGGTCGCAAAGTAATCAAGGAAAAACCATCATGACTGCACGAGTCCTCATGTACAGCACCGGCGTATGTCCTTATTGCGTGATGGCCGAGCGGCTGTTGACGTCCAAGGGGGTCGAGAATATCGAAAAAATCCGTGTCGACCTCGAGCCGCAACAGCGGATGGAAATGATGCAGAAGACCGGACGACGGACCGTGCCCCAGATCTATATCGGCGACACCCATGTCGGCGGCTTTGACGATCTGAGCGCTCTCGACCGGAACGGCCAGCTCGAACCCTTGCTCAAGGGCGCCTGAGCGGTGTCCTTCCGTATCCAGTAACCAATTTCATCACCGTAAACACGTGGACGGCCGCCGCGCCGTCCATCCTTTTTTCACTCCCAACGAAAGCTCCCCATGGCCGACCAGAACCAGCAACCCGTATTCCAGATCCAGCGCGTCTACCTGAAGGACATGTCGCTCGAGCAACCCAATTCCCCGGCAATTTTCCTGGAACAGGAATCCCCCAATATCGAAGTCGCCGTCGATGTCGGCGTCGAGATGCTCGCTGACGCCATCTTTGAATCCACCGTGACCATTACCGTGACCGCCAAGGTCAACGACAAGGTGGCCTTCCTGGTCGAAGGCAAGCAAGCCGGGATTTTCGAGGCGCGCAATATCCCTGACGAGCAACTCGATCCGCTGCTCGGCATCGGTTGCCCGAACATCGTCTATCCCTACCTGCGTGCCAATATCGCCGACCTCATCACCCGCGCCGGATTCCCGCCAGTCCATCTTGCGGAAATCAATTTCGAAGTTTTCTATCAGCAGCGCCTGCAGGCACTGGCGGAACAGCAGCAACAAGCCGCTTCTCCCGGCATCCTGATGCCGGATGGCACCACCGCGGGCCGCCAGTAATTCGAAGGTGGTCGTGATGTTTCCGGTTCGAACGATTGCCGCCTGCGCCGCGCTTCTCTGTGCTTCCAGTGTGGCGCAGGCACTCGATTTCAAAACCATCGGCGCCAGTCCCGCCATCCTGTACGACGCGCCGTCGGAAAAGGGCCGCAAGGTCTTCGTCGCACCGCGCGGCATGCCGGTGGAAGTTGTTTTGACCTATGGCGAATGGACCAAGGTGCGCGACGCCGCCGGTGACCTGTCGTGGGTGGAAACGAAGTTGCTGACGCCGAAACGGAACGTGGTCGTAACGGCAGGCAATGCAAAAGTGCGTTCCGCCGCCGAAGAAGCGTCGGCGCTGGTCTTCACCGCCGACAAGGGCGTCCTGCTGGAAGTCGTCGAAACATCCGCGCCCGGCTGGGTGAGGGTCAGGCATCGCGACGGATCGGGGGGCTTCGTGCGCGCCGGCGAAGTCTGGGGCGAATAAGCCTGTCATGACACAATCCGATCCCGGCGGCACGCCGCACTCCCGGCCGGCAAGCATCGCGATCTTCGGTGCCGGCGCCTGGGGCACGGCGTTGGCGATCGCGCTCGCCGACCGGCATGATGTCGTCCTCTGGGGGCGCGATCCCGAAGCGATGCACGCCGCTTCCCTGCGGCGCGAAAACAGCGTCTATTTCCCCGGCTTTCCGTTGCCCGCCGGTCTGGTGGCAACGGCGGACTTCGATGCCGCCGTCGCCCATGCCACCCGGGTTCCGCAGGGTAACGCCCTGGTTATCGTCGCGTCGGCGGTCGCCGGGTTGCGGTCAATGGCGCGGCGCTTGCAGCCGCATGCCATTCCCAACCTGGTCTGGCTGTGCAAGGGCTTCGAGGAGGACACACGCCTGCTGCCGCACCAGGTGGTGCGCCAAATCTATGCCGACCGGTTGCCTGTCGGTGCATTGTCCGGGCCGTCATTCGCACAGGAAGTCGCTCGCGGAATGCCGTGCGCGCTGACGATCGCGTCCGACAATCAGGCGCTGCGCGAATCGGTGGTGGCCGCCGTACATGGCCGCAGCATCCGCGTCTATTCAAGCGATGACTTGGTCGGGGTGGAAGTCGGCGGCGCGGTCAAGAACATTCTCGCCATCGCCACCGGCGTGGCCGACGGCCTCGGACTCGGCCTGAACGCACGCGCGGCGCTGATCACCCGCGGCCTGGCGGAAATCACGCGGCTCGGCATTGCGCTGGGCGGACGCGCCGAAACCTTCATGGGCCTGACCGGCATGGGCGACCTGATCCTGACCTGCACCGGCGACCTGTCGCGCAATCGCCAGGTCGGTCTCGGGCTGGCGCAAGGCAAGCCTCTCGACATGATCGTCAAGGAACTCGGGCATGTGGCGGAGGGCGTACGGTGCGCACAGGCGGTTCGCGCGCTGGCGGCCGACATGGGCGTCGATATGCCGATCACCGCCGCCGTTGCCGCAGTCCTGTTCGACGGCGATTCGCCGCGCGGCATGCTGCAAAAGCTTCTTTCGCGCGATCCGCGGGACGAAACCGCCTGAGTGCCAAAAAATCGGTACCATGGCGCTACCCTATTGGAGTCTGCCCATGACCATGTCCATTCCTGATCCACGACAATTCCTGCTCGACCTGTATGCCGGCGCCGTTGCCGCCGTCAGTG
Source organism: Noviherbaspirillum sp. (assembly GCF_036846085.1). NCBI lineage: Bacteria > Pseudomonadati > Pseudomonadota > Betaproteobacteria > Burkholderiales > Oxalobacteraceae > Noviherbaspirillum > Noviherbaspirillum sp. The sequence goes on from NZ_DAIUCO010000043.1 coordinate 16,741, forward strand.
CCGAAAAATGCCTGCCGTCGTATCTGCCACGGCCTCCGGACGGCGGCCGCACACTGGTTATTGGCGCCGGCAAAGGCGCGGCGGCGATGGCGGCTGCCGTCGAAAAGCATTGGCAAGGAGAAGTATCCGGGCTGGTCGTCACCCGCTACGGCCACAACGCGGACTGCCGCCGCATCGAAGTGGTCGAAGCGGCGCATCCGGTCCCGGACGAGGCGGGCCGGCAGGCCGCCGCACGCATGCTGGACATGGTGCGGGGCCTGAGCGAGAAGGACCTGGTGCTCTGCCTCATCTCGGGTGGCGGCTCGTCGCTGCTCGCATTGCCCGCGCCCGGCATCACGCTGGAGCAGAAGCGCGCGCTCAACCAGGCGCTGCTGAAAAGCGGCGCGGCGATCGATGAAATGAATTGCGTGCGCAAGCACCTGTCGGCTATCAAGGGCGGGCGCCTTGGCCTGGCCTGTGCTCCGGCGCGGGTCGTCACGCTGCTCATCTCGGATGTGCCGGGCGACGATCCGGGCATCATCGCCAGCGGACCGACACTGCCGGACGCCACCACCTGCAGCGACGCATTGAACGTGCTGCGCAAATACGGCATCGCCGTGCCGGAAGCGGTGCGGCATCATCTGGAATCGGGCACGGGCGAAACGCCGAAGCCTGGCGATGCGCGGTTTGCAGGACACGCCCATCATGTCGTCGCGACCGCGCAGCAGGCGCTGGAAGCGGCCGCCGCACAGGCGAGGGCGGCCGGGGTCACACCGTATATCCTGTCGGACGCCATTGAAGGCGAAGCGAGCGAGATTGCAAAGATGCATGCGGCCCTGGCCCGCCAGATCGCCCTGCACCAGCAGCCCTTCAGCAAGCCGTGCGTCCTGATTTCCGGCGGTGAAACGACGGTGACGGTAAGGGGTGGCGGGCGTGGCGGACGCAATGCCGAATTCCTGCTGGGTCTTGCCGTAGCGTTGAACGGTCAGCCCGGCGTGCATGCCATCGCCTGCGACACCGATGGCATCGACGGCTCGGAAGACAATGCCGGCGCGGTACTCGGGCCGGACACGCTGAAGCGGGCGGAAAACCTGCAGCTCAAGGCAAGGGCGATGCTCGACAATAACGATGGCTACGGATTTTTCGAGGCACTGGGAGATCTGGTCGTGACCGGGCCGACGCGTACCAATGTCAATGATTTCCGGGCGCTTCTGATTTTGTGAGCGAAGCTGCATCCCGCGCATGCACGAGGCATCCGGCAGCGTAAGCAGCCGCCACCGCGCGGTCATCGCCCAGCATCGCGAACGCAAACAGCAGTTCCTCCAGGCTTCCCGCCTGTGCGGTGCGGCGGGTAAGCAGCGGTGTCGAGTGCGGATCCAGCACGATGAAATCCGCTTCCGCGCCGGAAGCAAAATTGCCGATGGTCCCTTCCAGTTGCAAGCCGCGCGCGCCGCCCAGTGTCGCAAGGTAGAACATGCGCATGGCAGGCAGGTGAACACCACCCATGCGCGCGACCTTGTACAGTTCGTTCATGGTGCGCAGCATGGAAAACGACGTGCCACCGCCGACATCGGTGGCAAGGGTCAAGGGCATCCTTGCCGCATCGGCGGACGCAAAGTCGAACAGGCCGCTGCCGAGAAACAGGTTGGATGTCGGGCAGATTGCGGCGGCGGATCGGGTATCCGCCATGCGTTTGCGGTCATGGTCGTCGAGCCAGATGCAATGCGCATACATCGCGCGCGGCCGCATCAGGCCGACCCGATCGTACACATCGAGATAGCTGCGTGCATCCGGAAACAATTCCTTGATCCATGCAACTTCATCACGGTTTTCCGCGACGTGGGTTTGTACGAAGACATCCGGATGTGCCTGTGCCAGTTCGCCCGCAAGACGCAGTTGCGTATCGGTTGAACTGGCGGCAAAGCGCGGCGTGATCGCATACATCTGCCGCCGATGGCCATGCCATTTTTTCAGCAGCCGTTCGCTTTCCAGAATGCCGCCTTCCGCGGTGTCACGCAGATAAGACGGGCAGTTGCGGTCCATCAGCGCCTTGCCCGCAATCATGCGAAGGTTGCGCGCGTCGCTCTCCTCGAAGAAGGCGTGCGCGGATTCCGGGTGCACGGTGCAGTACACCATCGCGGTGGTGGTGCCGCATCGCAGCAGTTCATCGAGGAAAAACGTTGCCACTTTGGCGGCATGGGCCGGATCGGCAAATGCGCGCTCGCCGGGGAAGGTATGGTCATCCAGCCATGGCAGTAGGCCGGAGGATGGTGAAGCAATGATATCGGTTTGCGGATAATGGATATGCGTATCAATGAAACCGGGAACAATCAGCTTGCCGCGGCAGTCAATGACTTTCGCATGCGGCACCAGGTCCGAAACCAGTTGATGATAGTCGCCCGCCGCCTGCACGCGACCGCCCCGCACGATCAGCAGGCCGTCTTCATGCCATTGAAAGGCGTTGTCGTTCCAGGCCGGGTCATCGGTAAAATGCAGCAGGCTTGCCCGATAGGCGACCGGTTTGTCATCCATGATCTTGGGGCGCAAACGCTTCAGCGCCCGCCTGATTGCGGCAGGGAGCCCGCGACTGCCTTGCCGTTTTCATAGGTCAGTACGATCGTCATCAGGACCGAACAATTCTCGACGCCACGCAGGGAGTAGGGAACATTCCCCGCGAGCAAAACGAGTTCATTCGCGCCTAGGGTCTGCGTCCTGCCATGGGCACGCAGTTCTACCCTGCCTTCAAGGCATTGCAGGGTGATTTCCCCGGGTACGTTATGCTCCGGGATTTCCCGTCCCGCCGCCAGGACCAGGCGCATGATTTCAAGCTGTTCCGATTTCAGCAATGCTGTGGAAGGCGTATCGCTCAGCTTGGAACCGAGCGGATGGATATCGATGATTTCGCCGGACGTGGCATGGTGCAGGGACATGGACGACAACCTCCTTGGCAGGCGCGGCATATTGCCACGATGAATGTTGTGAATGTTATCTACGGGTTCTGCAATATTAGAGATACGGCAAGAGCGGCGGTTCAATGCCCGGCATTGATGCAGGTAGCTGCTCTGCGACTGATCGAACAATAGTACAAACGAAAACGATATGGCCCCAAGGCTTGTATCGAGGAAACGAAAGTCAGGGTATTTTGATTTTATTTAGCCTTGATCTTCATCAAAGGGTATGCTTCGGAGCACTTTTTTACGACACCGATGTCGTAGCATTGGCCGGATTCACGATGGATGCACAAGCTTGCAAGTATGGTAAGTTGTAAACTTTCGTCGACCGTATTTCCGGATTTTTGTTATTTCTTTAGTGATCTTTATGCGCAATAAGCTGATTTATTCTTCCCGCAACAAATTCCGTTCCGCCGTCAATCGCGGATTCACCCTGATCGAAATCATGGTCGTGGTGGTCATCATGGGCATCCTCGCCGCACTGGTGGTGCCGAAGCTGATGGGCCGTACCGACGATGCACGCATCACCGCCGCGCGCCAGGATATCGCCACGCTGATGCAGGCGCTGAAACTATACAAGCTGGATAACCAGCGTTATCCGAGCACCGAGCAGGGCTTGCAGGCACTGGTGTCCAAGCCGACCGGCGGTCCGGCTGCCAATGGCTGGAAAGCCGGCGGTTATATCGACAAGCTGCCGAAGGATCCATGGGGCGGCCAATATCAATACCTGTCGCCTGGCATCAAGGGTGAAGTGGACGTATTCTCCTTCGGCGCCGACGGCCAGGCAGGCGGGGCCGGCAATGATGCCGATGTCGGTTCGTGGGATCTTTAAGAACATTGCCGTTTGATCTTGCAACGCGCCGGTCCGGTATCGCCGCGCGCGGTTTCACGCTGCTTGAACTGCTGGTGGTACTGGTCATTGCCGGCATCGCGCTCGGGTTCGTCTCGATCAACGCGATGCCAAGCGAACGACAGGCATTGCAAAACGAAGCCCAGCGTATCGCACTGCTGCTGCAGCTCGCGCGCGATGAGGCCATCGTGCGCAATCGTCCCATCGCCTTCGAAGCCGAGAATGACCGCTATCGATTCCTGATCCGGGAAGGCAGCACATGGCAGCCCCTGCAGCAGGAGGACATGCTGCGCGAACGCGCCTTTCAGCGCACTCCGATCGGACTGTCGATCTCGCCGGCGGTGGCGGCCGAAACCAATCCCCTGCGCATCGTTTTTGGCCGTGAACCGGTCGACAAGCCGTTTCTGCTGACTTTCTCCTCGGGAGATTCAAGCGTCTCGATCCGCGCCGACGGCATCGGCCATTTTGTGGTGGAGTGACATGCGATCTCCCCTTCAACGCATGCCCGGCCGAGGCATTGCCGGTTTTACCCTGCTCGAGGTTCTGGTCGCGCTGGTCATCGTGGGTACGGCGCTCGGCGCGAGCCTGCGCGCGGTCGGCAGCCTGACCCAGAACAGTAACGGCTTGCGGGCGTCGATGATGGCGAACTGGTCGGCGGAAAACCGGCTGGCGCAGATCCGCCTGGCGAAGGAATGGCCGCCGGTCGGCCGGCGTTCCTTCGACTGTCCCCAGGGAGACCTTCGGCTGGTCTGCAACGAGGAAGTATTGCCGACGCCGAATCCGTTCTTCCGCCGGGTCGAGGTCAGTGTCTTCGATGCGGAAAACCCTGACCGCCGCATCATCAAGCTGGCGCAGGTAGTCAGCCAGTCATGAAAAAAGCAACGGGATTCACGCTGATCGAACTGCTGGTGGCCATCAGCGTGCTGGCCATCGTCGCAGTGCTCGGCTGGCGCGGCCTCGACAGTATCGTGCGTGCGCGCGTCGCGCTCACCAGCGAACTCGAAAATACGCGCGGCCTGCAACTGGCGTTCGCACAGATGCAAAGCGATGCCGCGCATCTGGCCCCGGACAAAATGCTTGAACAGCGCATGTCGCTGGATGCGCGGCCGGGACGCCTGACCCTCGTTCGCACGGTGAATATCGACAACCAGCCGACGCGCGTGCAGGTGGTGTCGTACCGGGTGCGGGACGGCGTGCTGAGCCGGCGGGAATCGGTCGCGACGAGAGACCTGAGGGAACTGGATACCGCATGGGCGGCGGCACTTTCCGACAGCGATACGGCGCAGCCCGTAATCCTGCAGGACGAGGTTGATGAAATGAGGATTCGCTCATGGGATTCGCAAAGCGCGGCCTGGCGGGCCGAAGCGGCGGCAACACAGCCGCCACCGGCAGTAATCCCCGCGGTTCCGGGAGCGCCGGCAACGCCGGCAGCGACGGTGCAAAGCCAGACCGGCCTCGAAGTCACCTTGCGCCTGCGTGAGCGCAACACAAGCCTGGTGAAGATTTTTCTGCTGGGGGCGATATGACGGGGGATGCCATGCGTCGCTTTCGATCGCCGGTGCGGCAACGCGGCGTGGCGGTCATCACCGCGCTGCTGCTGACGACGCTGGCGATCACGATCGTTGCCAGCCTGTTCTGGCAGCAGCAGGTGCAGGTGCGGTCGATCGAGAACCAGCGGCTGCAGTTGCAGAAGCAGTGGATTCTTCGTGGTGCGTTGGACTGGACGCGGCTTATCTTGCGTGAAGATGCGCGTATTTCCAGGGTCGATCACTTGGGAGAACCATGGGCTGTAAGCCTTGCGGAAACGCGACTCGACCAGTATGTCGACAATGCAAGCGCCGAAGCAGAAGCTTCCGATGCCGTATTGTCGGGCAGCATTGTTGATGCCCAGTCTCTACTGAATCTACACAATTTGATGGATGAGACAAAAGGCACGCCGGATCCTGTCGAGGTCAAAGCCTTTGGCAATCTGCTGTCAAACCTGCAGCTGAATCCTTCGTTGGCACAGTCGACTGTCAATCTGATGGTGGCGGCGGTCAGGAAGAAGGAATCGACACAAGGCACCCCTGCAGCCATGCCGGATCAGTCCCAGTCGCAACCCTTGGGAATCAATCATGTGGATGATTTGCTTGCAGTACCCGGATTTACGCCTGAGATAGTGGAAAAACTCAGGGAGTTTGTCATCGTATTGCCGGCCAAGACGAAGATCAATGTAAATACCGCGCCGGCTGAAGTGCTGATGGCGAAAATTGATACACTCACGAGTTCGGACGCTGCTGCCATCCTCGCATACAGGCAACGGTCATATTTCAATACCGCTGCAAACGTCAAAGAAGTATTACAGAGACCAAATCTTGAACTCGGTGCCGCCGATGTGCAAACCAATTATTTTTTAGTGAATGGCAATGTGCGCATGAACCGTGCGGCGCTGCAAATGCAAACTCTGATCAGGCGCACCAATGACCGCAAAACCGAAATCATCTGGATTCGAGAATACTAGAAAGAGAATGATCCCTTGAGCACACTGTATATACGTCTGCCATCCAAGGCCGTTGCGGACAGCATGGACGCGGGGGCGCCCATGTATTGCCATTTCGCCCTGGCGTCCGCCAGCGGCGCGGTGGAGCGTGAAGGCGTGGCGGCGCTATCCGAACTATCCGAAGCAGCCGGCCGCGCGCAGCGCGTCGTGGTGCTCCTGGCGGCCAGCGATGTCACGCTGCTGCGGATCAAGATGCCGCCGCTGTCCGGAGCCCGCCTCAAGGCCGCGTTGCCGAACCTGATCGAAGATCACCTGATGAGCGATCCGGCCGACTGCGTGATGGTCGCCGGCTCATCGGTCGATGGTTTGCGAACGGTGGCGGTGGTGCAGCGCAGCTGGCTCGAGATCGTCGCCAAGACCCTGACCGGACTCGGCGCTCGGCGCATGTCCGCGGTGCCGTCCCAGCTTTGCCTGCCATATGAAGCCGGTACGGCCAGCGCCGCGATCACCGAGCATGGCGCCGATATCGATGTGGCGGTGCGGCTGTCGGAGCAGGACGGGATCGGCCTTCCGATCACCGCGGACCAGCCGGAACTCGCTCCGGTGGAGGTCATCCAGTCGGTCTGCGCGGTGGTGCCGCATTCGCCGATCATCCTGTATGTGCCGCAGGCAAGGGTGAACGACTACCAGGAAACCGTGGGCGCCGTGCCGGCGCTCGACGGGCGCATCGCCCTGCATGCGGACAACTGGCCGCGCTGGATTGCCGGCGCCGACAAAAATCCGCTGGACCTGATGACTGGCTTCGGCATGTCGTCCGGCCCTTCGTTCAACTGGCGGCCGTGGCGTTGGCCGTTCATCCTGGCGGCCGCGGTATTGATGATCAATGCGATCGCGCTCAACATCGACTGGCTGCGTGCGGAGCGGGAAGCGGATTCGCTGAGAATGACCATGGTCCAGATCTATAAATCCGCTTATCCCAAGGAGACCGTGATCGTCGACCCGATGGCGCAGATGCGCCAGAAATATGCCGCCGCACAGCGCGAATCCGGCCAGATCGCGCCCGACGATTTCGTGGCGCTGGCCGCCGCATTCGGCGAGGCATGGGGAAGCGCGGGACAAAAGCCGCAGAGCATCGCCGGCATCGAATACCGGGAGCGCAGTTTGTCGGTCAAACTGAAGCCGGGGACCAGTGTGTCGCTGGAACAGATGCAGCCGGCGCTGACGGCGCAAAACCTGTCGGTGTCGCAGCCCAATAGCGACGTGTTGCAGGTAAGGAGCGGCAAATGAGGGCCCCAACCGCACTGGGCGCTATCAAGCGGTCGGTAGCGTCGTTCTGGAGCGAACGCAACCAGCGCGAGCGCACGATGCTGTCGGTAGCAATCGCGGTGATCGTCGCCGGTCTCTTTTACGTGTTGCTGATCGATCCGGCGATCAGCGGCCGCCAGGACCTGGAAAAGAAGCTGCCCGACATGCGCCGGCAAGCCGCGGAATTGCAGGCCCTCGCAAGGGAAACCAGCGGCCTGGCCGGCAAATCCGCCGGCGCGGCGCCGGCGCTGACCCGCGAAAACCTGGAAGCGTCGCTGCAGCGCAAGGGACTGAAAGCGGACAACGTCGCCATGACCGGCGAGCTTGCAAGAGTGCAACTCAAGTCGGTCTCGTTCGCCAGCACGGTCGAGTGGCTTGAAGAATTGCAACGAACCGCCCGGGTTTCCGTGGTGGAAGCGAATGTCGAGGGTTTGCCGCCCCTCGATACCGTCAACGCCGCATTGACGCTGCGCCAGTTGAAAGGCGGACAAAGCCAATGATCAAGGATTTAAGCAAAATGGAGATCAAGTGCGCCGCCTCGTGATATGGTTGTTGGCTGGCCTGATCACCGTTGCGATGACCATGATTGCTTTCTTCCCTGCATCATGGATGGCGCCGCTGGTGGAAAGACAGACCGGCGGGCGTCTCACGCTGGGCGACGCGCAGGGCACGCTGTGGAAGGGTTCGGCCTTCGTCGGCGGCGCGCCCAGCGGCGCGGACCCGGTGACGCCCCTGCTGCCCGGCCGTTTCGCATGGCGGCTATCGCCGATGGTCATGCTCGGACAGGTGGACGCCGAGGTGGAGAATTCCGCCGCACTGACCCAACCGGTGAGGATAACCGGCAGCTGGAACCAGTGGCAGGTGAGTCCCGGCGCATTGAGCCTGCCGGCCGAGCGGCTTGCCGGCCTCGGAGCGCCGCTGAACACGATTGCGCCCTCGGGCGAAATGCGGCTGACATGGAATCCGATGCAACTCACGAGGGAAGGGCAGCGTGTGACGCTCAACGGAACGACGACTTTGCTGATGAACGACATTGCATCGCGTCTGTCGCCGATCAAGCCGCTGGGCGCATATGAGCTAACAATGGATTGGCAAGGCCAGCAGGCGCAATTGGCGCTGAAAACGCTGAAAGGGCCGATGCTGCTGAGCGGCTCCGGTTCGCTCACCAACGGACGGCTGAGGTTTTCAGGGAAGGCGGAAGCGGAAGAAGGGCAGGAAGAACGGCTGGCAAATTTATTGAATTTGCTGGGACAACGTCGCAGAGAAGGCGACAAAACTGTGATCGCGCTAGAGTTCAAATGACAAAAAATTCAACAGCACATACCTCGACCAAGAACACCGGATGGCGCCGATG
>NZ_DAIUCO010000044.1:0-25545 GCF_036846085.1 Noviherbaspirillum sp.
GTACATGGCGCTGGCACAGGAGGACCGCTTTCCCATCACGGACATCCTGCGCCAGACGCCGGAAATTCCGGATGACTGCCAGTGGGCGATCTTCCTGCGCAACCACGACGAGCTGACGCTGGAAATGGTGACCGACAAGGAGCGCGATTACCTGTGGAACCATTATGCGTCGGAAAAGCGCGCCCGCATCAACCTCGGCATCCGGCGCCGCCTGTCGCCGCTGCTCGAACGCGACCGCCGCCGCGCCGAGCTGCTGAACAGCTTCCTGCTGTCCATGCCCGGCACGCCGGTGATTTATTACGGCGACGAGATCGGCATGGGCGACAACATCCACCTCGGCGACCGCGACGGCGTGCGCACGCCGATGCAATGGACATCCGACCGCAACGGCGGTTTCTCGCGCGCCGATCCGGCCAGGCTGGTGCTGCCGCCGATCATGGATCCGCTCTACGGATACCAGGCGGTGAACGTCGAGGCCCAGATGGTCGATCCGTATTCGCAGCTCAACTGGATGCGCCGCATGCTGACGGTGCGCAAGCAGCATTGCGCCTTCGGCCGGGGGTCGCTGACCCTGCTGTATCCGAGCAACCGCCGCATCCTCGCCTATTTGCGCGAGTACAAGAGCGCTGACGGCGAATCGACAGAAACCATCCTTTGCGTCGCCAACGTATCCCGCTCGGCGCAGGCGGTGGAACTGGACCTGTCGGCATTTTCCGGACGGGTGCCGGTGGAGTTGCTGGGCGGCTCCGCCTTCCCGCCGATCGGCAAGCTGCCCTATCTGCTGACCCTGCTGCCGTATGGCTTCTACTGGTTCCTCCTGACTTCGGAAGCGCGCATGCCGGCATGGCATACGCCGGCGCCGGAGCCATTGCCGGAACTCGCCACGCTGGTGCTGCGGCAGTCGATCACGGAAGTGCTCCAGGATTCGCCGCGCCGCATCCTCGAACAGGAAGCGCTGCCCGCCTACCTGATGAAGCGGCGCTGGTATGCCGCCAAGCAGGAGAAACTGAAGTCGGCCCGCATCGTATCGGCGACCATGCTGCCGGTATCGCACGCGCGGCCGAAGGTCATGCCGGCCATGCTGGCGGAAATCGAGACCGTCACGGCGAGCCGCACCGACCGCTACCTGCTCCCGCTGGGCTATATCCGGGAAGAAGACATCGTCACCGCCTTGCCGCACCAGCTCGCGCTGGCAAGGGTGCGGCGCGGCCGCCATGTCGGGCTGCTGACCGACGGCTTCGTGCTCGATTCATTCTCCTACGTCGTCGTGGAGATGATGCGCAACCGCAGCCGGCTGCCGGCGGAGGACGGCGAAGTGCGCTTCATCCCCACAGAGGCGCTGGACACGGTCGAGATACCCGAGGAAGCCAACGTGCGAAGGCTGTCCGCCGAACAGTCGAACAGCTCCCTTATCCTGGAAGAAAAGATGGTGCTGAAGGTCATTCGCCGCCTCATGCCCGGCATACATCCGGAAGCCGAAATGGGCCGATACCTGACATCGCTGGGATACGCCAACGCGCCGCGCATGTTCGGCGAGGTGGTGCGCGTCGGCGCGGACGGCACCCGGCATACGATGATCATGCTGCAGGAATTCATCGATAATCAGGGCGACGCATGGCAATGGTGCCTGCATACGGTGGCGCGATGGATGCAGCAGACGGCAGTGCCGGAAGAAGCGGCCGCGACCGAGGCGGCAACGGAAATTTCCAACCCGCAGGACGACCTGATCGACATGTCGACCATGCTGGGCAAGCGCCTCGGCGAACTGCACGCGGCGCTCGCCACGCCGACCGACGATCTGGACTTCGCGCCGAAACCCGCAGGCGCCGCCATTACCCAGGAATGGGCGGCGGGCGCGCGTCGGCAACTCGAAGCTGCCTTCGATGCGCTGCGCGGGCAGAAGGAGTGGAGCAACGATGCGGAAGCAAGGCGGGCGGCACGCCTGATCGGCCAGCGCGACGCCTTGCTGGAGCGGTTGCCATTCCTGGCGGGCGACGGTGAAGGCACGTTGTGTACCCGTATCCACGGCGATTTCCATCTCGGCCAGGTGCTGGTGGCGCAAGGGGATGTTTATATTGTCGATTTCGAGGGCGAGCCGGTGAAACCGCTCGAAGCGCGTCGCGAAAAAAATAGCCCGGTCCGCGATGTTGCCGGCATGTTGCGTTCGTTCGACTATGCAGCGGCGTTTTCCGGCGATGCCGGCCCGTCGGACCTCGACGAGAATGCGCAGGTGCGCAAGCAGCAGATCATCCGCACCTTCGCGCCGTCGTGCCAGAAAGCCTTCCTGGACGCGTACCGGGAAGCCGCATACGGCGGCACGCTTAATATCTCGCCGGAAGCCGAACGCAGCCTGCTGCAGCTGTTCACGCTGGAAAAAGCGGCGTATGAAGTGTGCTACGAAGCGGCCAACCGGCCGACCTGGATCCCGGTGCCGATGAACGGCCTGGCAAAAATCGCCGATGAACTGCTCGGCACGACAGAAGGAGAACAAACGGATGACTGATCGCACCGAAGAGTTGACCGGCGTCGACCAGAAAACACTGGACGCGGTCCTGCATGGCCGCCTGGCCGATCCCTTTGCCCTGTTCGGGCCGCATCGGGCCGGTGGCCAGGGTGACCTGGTCGTGGTGCGCACCTTCCAGCCCGGTGCCCGGGCAGTCGATGTGGTCGCCCGTCATCCGCGTAACGACCAGGCCGGAGAACTGATCGAATCCCTCTATAACGTCAACCAGAGCGGACTGTTCGTCAGCGGCGCGCCGACGATGGCAGCCGGCCGGGATTACCTGCTGCGCATCACCTGGCCGACGCCGTCCGGCGGCGAATTTATCCAGTACACCGAAGATCCGTACCGATTCGGGCTGCTGCTGGGCGACCTCGATATGCACCTCCTTGCGGAAGGCAACCATCGCGAGATGGGCCGCTGCCTCGGCGCCACGCCGACGACGGTCGAGGGCGTGGCCGGCACCCGGTTCGCGGTGTGGGCGCCGAACGCGCAGCGGGTGTCGGTAGTCGGCGACTTCAACCAATGGGACGGCAGGCGCCATCCGATGCGCCGCCGCATCGAGGCCGGTATCTGGGAGCTGTTCGTTCCAAGGTTGCGCAGCGGTGCGCGCTACCAGTACGAGGTCGTGGCGCCGGGCGGCAACGTCCTGCCGCTGAAGGCCGATCCGGTGGCCCGCGCCACCGAAGCGCCGCCGTCGACGGTATCGGTGGTGGCGTCCGACACGCCGTTCCAGTGGAGCGACGACGCCTGGATGAAAAGCCGCGCGACGCGCCACCAGGCAGATGCGCCATTGTCGGTATACGAGGTGCATGCCGGATCGTGGCTGCGGGTGCTGGAGGAGGATGGACGCAGCCTGAACTGGCACGAGCTGGGCGACCGGCTGATTCCGTATGCGACCGGTATGGGATTCACCCATATCGAATTCCTTCCCATCATGGAGCACCCGTTCGGCGGCTCCTGGGGTTACCAGCCGCTCGGCCTGTTCGCGCCGAGCGCGCGCTTCGGCACGCCGTCCGCATTCGCATCCTTCGTTGACCGTTGCCACGCAGCCGGCCTGGGGGTGATCCTCGACTGGGTGCCCGCGCATTTCCCGTCGGACGCCCACGGACTGGTGCAGTTCGATGGCACCGCGCTCTATGAGCACCAGGACCCGCGCGAAGGTTTTCACCAGGACTGGAATACGCTCATCTACAACCTCGGGCGCAATGAAGTCTGCGGCTTCCTGATCGCGAGTGCGCTGGAATGGCTGGAGCACTATCACGTCGATGGCCTGCGGGTGGATGCGGTGGCGTCCATGCTGTACCGGGACTACAGCCGCAAGGAAGGCGAATGGGTGCCAAACATCCACGGCGGGCGTGAAAACCTCGAAGCCGTGGCGTTCCTGAAGCAGCTCAACCAGGTGATTGCCGAGCGCTGTCCCGGCGCGATCATGATTGCCGAAGAGTCGACCGCCTGGCCAGGAGTATCCGCGCCAGTCGGGGAGGGCGGTCTCGGCTTTCACTACAAATGGAACATGGGCTGGATGCACGACACGCTGCACTACATGCAGCAGGACCCGCTGTACCGCACCCATCATCACCACGAAATGACCTTCGGACTGGTCTATGCCTACTCGGAGCGCTTCATGCTGCCGATCTCGCATGACGAAGTGGTGCACGGCAAGGGATCGCTGCTGAACAAGATGCCCGGCGGAGATGCCTTCCAGCGCCTCGCCAACCTGCGCGCCTATCTTGGTTTCATGTGGACCCATCCCGGCAAGAAGCTGCTGTTCATGGGATGCGAAATCGCCCAGCCCACGGAATGGAACCACGACGGCTCGCCGGACTGGAGCCTGCTCGACAATCCGGCGCACCGCGGCGTCCAGCGCCTGGTGCGCGACCTCAACCGCATCTATGCGGGCGAACCGTCGCTGCATAAGAAGGACACGTCGCATGAGGGTTTCAGCTGGGTGATCGGCGATGACAATGCCAACAGCGTATATGCCTTCCTGCGACGCGGCGACGCCGGCGATCCGCCGTTGCTCGTGGTGCTGAACATGACGCCGGTGGCGCGGGACAACTACCGGATCGGCGTGCCCGTGGGAACGGAATGGCGCGATATCCTGAATACCGACGCGGCCGTGTACGGCGGGTCGGGAGCAGCCATTGTTAACGGCGAAGGACTCCGGGCCGAACCGACGCCTGCCCACGGCATGGCGCAGTCGCTGGTTCTGCGTCTGCCGCCCCTGTCGGCACTGGTGCTGAAACCCGCACCGGCGGCGTATTGAGCATGGCGGCAATACGCCTTCCGCTACCACGAATACAGGCGGGTTCACCCTATCCGCTCGGCGCAAGCCATGACGGCGAAGGCACCAACTTCGCCGTTTTTTCGGCCCATGCGACCGCTGTCGAATTGTGCTTTTTCGACGCGGCCGGCCGGCATGAAATCGCCCGTTGCCCGTTGCCTGAATGCACCGACGAGGTGTGGCACGGTTACCTTCCCGGCGTCTTCCCGGGTGCGCTGTACGGCTTTCGCGCTTACGGCCCGTACAAGCCGGAGCAGGGCCACCGCTTCAATCCGAACAAGCTGCTGCTCGATCCCTATGCACGGCAATTGCATGGACAACTGCGATGGTCCGATAGCCTCTACGGATATCGCTACCAGTCGCCGCGCGGCGACCTGTCCTTCGATCATCGCGACAGCGCGCCGTCGATGCCGAAAGCGGTGGTGAGCGATCCCGGCTACAACTGGCATGGCGATGTCTCCCCCGCGGTGCCCTGGCACAAGACGGTGATTTACGAAACCCATGTGCGTGGCATGACGAAGCTTGCCGAGCAGATCGCGCCGAGGGAGCGCGGAACCTTTGCCGGGCTGGCCGATCCGTTCGTGATCGAGCACCTGCTCATGCTCGGCGTAACGGCGGTCGAATTGCTTCCGGTTCACGCATTCGTTCAGGACCGCCGCCTGGTCAACGCCGGCCTGACCAATTATTGGGGATACAACACCTTGTCGTTTTTCGCGCCCGAACCGCGATACCTGTCCAGCGGCTCGCCGGACGAGATGCGCGATGCAATCCGGCGACTGCATGCGGCCGGCATCGAGGTCATTCTCGACGTGGTGTACAACCACACCTGCGAGGAGGGTGAAACCGGGCCGACGCTGTCGTTCCGCGGACTCGACAATGCCAGTTATTACCGCCTGCTGGACGGCGATCCGCGCCGGCATGTCAACGACACCGGCTGCGGCAACACCCTGAACATGACCCATCCGCGCGTGATCCAGATGGTGATGGATTCCCTGCGGTATTGGGTGCAGGAATTCCATGTCGACGGCTTCCGCTTCGACCTTTCCTCGACACTCGGCCGCGAGCGCCAGGGATTCGATCCGGGCGCCGGCTTTTTTGATGCACTGCTGCAGGACCCGGTCCTCGCGCGCGTCAAGCTGATCGCGGAGCCGTGGGACATCGGGCCGGGCGGCTACCAGGTGGGCAATCATCCGGCCGGCGTGGCGGAATGGAACGACCGCTTCCGCGACGACGTGCGCGGCTTCTGGCGTGGCGATGCCGGCTTGCGCGGCGCGATCGCCGGTCGCCTGCTCGGCTCGGCCGACCTGTTCAACCATCACCGGCGGCGTGCCTGGGCGTCGGTGAATTTCATCACCGCGCATGACGGTTTCACGCTGGAAGATCTCGTCAGCTACGGACACAAGCACAACAGCGCCAACGGCGAGGACAACCGCGACGGCAGCAACGAGAACCGCAGCAGTAACTGGGGCAGAGAAGGGCAGACCGACGATCCGTCCATCCTCGCCATCCGGGAACGGGTGAAGCGCGCCATGCTGATGACGCTGATGTTTTCGAACGGCACGCCGATGCTGCTGGGCGGCGATGAATTCGGGCGGACGCAGATGGGCAACAACAATCCCTATTGCCAGGATTCGGAGATCTCCTGGTTCGACTGGCGCATCGCCGACACCGACGCCGGTCGGGCGCTGATGGATTTCACCCGCCGCTGCATCGCGGCAAGAATGTCCATGCCGACGCTCCAGAGCACGCGTTTCCTGGCGGCGAATTCGAGGACCCTGCACGGGATTGCCGACATCAGCTGGTTCGATGAAACGGGCGCGGAAATGACGCCGGATCGCTGGCATTTCGCGGAGGGGAGGCTGCTGGCCCTGCGCCGCGTCGCCGAAGACCAGCAGAACGGATCGCTGTCGGTGTCACTGCTGCTGCTGAATGCCTACTCGGAAGACAGGGTATTCGTCCTGCCCCCGCCGCAAATGGACTGGCGCGTGCTGCTGGATGCGGCGGAGGAGGAGCGGGCAGTCGCCGGGCATAGCATCGGCGTGCGTGCGCATAGCGCGATGGTACTGGTGGCGGGGGATGTAGATCCCTAAAAGGTTTATGCATTTTAAAGATTAAAGAAACGTCTCCTTCCCCCTTCCAGGGGGAAGGTTGGGATGGGGCGGCCCGCATAGGGGTAGGGAGGTTGAACGACTGCAAGCATATGCTCAACCTTCACATCCCTCCCTGCAGGACGCATCTGCGCCTGGAGGCGCAGATTGTTTCGCAGGCGTGCAGCATGCTGCACGAAACCCCTGCTTCACCCCTAACCCTTCCCCTATGAGGAGGAGGGAACTCTACAAGGTTTAAAGAAAATATCGTTACGCGCCCACGTTCAAAAGTGCACCAAGCGCCCAACAAATGAAAGTCAACACAATGAACCCCACGTATTCCTTCGGCGCCCAACTCGTTGCGCCCAACCGTACCTGCTTCCGCCTCTGGGCACCCAGCAAGGAAGAAGTCAGCGTCGAGATCGACGGCATGCCCGCCATCCCGATGGAACGCCTCGCCGACGGCTGGTTCGAAGCCCATGCCGATTGCGGCGCCGGCACGCGTTACCGCTATCGCGTCAGCGACGATCTCGCCGTGCCCGATCCCGCTTCGCGCTGGCAGGACGGCGACATCCATGACGCCAGCATCGTCTGCGACCCGCAGTCCTACCAGTGGAATAACAGCGACTGGACCGGCCGGATGTGGGAAGAATCCGTGATTTACGAATTGCATGTCGGTGCCCTCGGCGGGTTCGAAGGCGTCATGCAGCAGTTGCCGGCGCTGGCCGATCTCGGCATCACCGCGATCGAATTGATGCCGATTGCCGACTTCCCGGGAGCGCGCAACTGGGGCTACGACGGCGTGCTGCCCTATGCGCCGGATACCGCCTACGGCACGCCCGACCAGCTCAAGGCGCTGGTGGACGCCGCCCACAGCCACGGCATGATGGTTTTCCTCGACGTGGTCTACAACCACTTCGGCCCGGACGGGAACTACCTCGGCGCCTATGCCGGCACGTTTTTCCGCGATGACCTCAAGACGCCGTGGGGCCAGGCCATCGATTTCCGCCAGCGGCCGGTGCGAGACTTCTTCATCGAGAACGCGATCTACTGGCTGGACGAATTCCGGATCGACGGCCTGCGGTTCGATGCCGTGCACGCGATCAGCGAGAAAGACTGGATTGTCGAGATGGCTCAGCGTATCCGCGCCGCCATGCCGGAGGGGCGGCGCGTGCATCTCGTGCTGGAAAACGACGACAACACCGCCGGCTTCCTCGAACGCTCGCCCGAGCTGCTGTATGACGCGCAGTGGAACGACGACATGCATCATGTGCTGCACGTACTGCTGACCGGCGAGCAGGAGGGGTATTACGTCAGCTACGTGAACCAGCCGGCCGAAAAGCTGATGCGCGGCCTGACCGAGGGTTTCGTCTACCAGGGCGAGCCATCGGTCTACGCCGGCGGCGAGCCTCGCGGCGAACCCAGTGCGCACCTTTCCCCGACCAGCTTCGTCAATTTCCTGCAGAACCACGACCAGATCGGCAACCGTGCGTTCGGCGAACGCCTCACGACGCTGGCCAATCCGCTCGCGCTGCGCAGCGCCATGGGTCTCCTGCTGCTGTCGCCGAATATTCCGCTGCTGTTCATGGGAGACGAATATGGCGCGACCCAGCCTTTCCTGTACTTCACCAGCCACCTCACGCCGGAACTCGCCTATGCCGTGCGCAATGGGCGCCGGGAAGAGTTCGCACGGTTCTCCGCGTTCTCCGATCCGGCCATTCGCGAGACGATTCCCGACCCGAATGCGGAGCAAACCTTTCTCGATTCCATTCCGCGCCCGGACAGCGAAGGCGCGACCACCTGGCGGGACTGGATCAAGGCGCTTCTCACCATCCGGCAGGAACGCATCGTTCCGTTTCTTGCCGGCGCCACGTCGCTCGGCGCGGAGATGATCGGGCCGAAGGCGGTGAAGGCGCGCTGGCAGCTGGACAATGATCAGATCCTTATGATTACCGTCAACCTCGGCGATGCACCAGTGCCGATAGACTATGAAAAACTGGCGGATGGGAAGGGCGGCGCCATCCTGTTCCAGACCGACGGCGTCGAAGACGCCGCGCCGGAAAACACGTTGCCGGCCTATGCATTGATTGCCGTCATGGAGCCTTCGGCATGAACACCGCGATTCTCGATCTGGCGAAGGCCGCGGGCCTCGCGCATGAATGGACGAACGCATTCGGGAAGCCGATGCGGGTCGGCGAGGACGCATTGCGCGTCATTCTCGACAAGCTGGGATTTCCATGCGCAACCGATGATCAATGCCGTGACAGCGAAACACGTCTTCTTGCAATGGCGGCGGGAGGCGACCTGCCGCCGCTGGTCACCGGAACGGTCGGGCATGCCGTGCGCTTCCCCCTGCACCAGCGCTTTGCCGGTAAGCCGTTCCGGATCGCGCTGGAAGAGGGGGGCCACATCGACGGCCGCTTGCCGGACGACCTCGGCAGCGGCGCCGTCCTGCCTGCGATCGATCGCCATGGCTATCACCGGCTGACCCTGGATGGCGCCGGGCTGGAAACCACGCTGGCAATCGCACCGCCGCGGTGCTTCGGCATCGCCGATGCCGTCGCCGGTGCTTCGCATGCGGGCCAGACCGCCGATCCGCGCCTATGGGGACTCGGCGTGCAACTCTATTCCCTGCGCCGCAACGGCGACGGCGGCATCGGCGACTTTACCGGGCTGGTATCGTTTGTACGGTCGGCCGCCGGACATGGCGCGGCGGCGGTGGCGATCAGCCCTGTCCATGCGATGTTCAGCGCGGACGTCAACCGGTTCAGCCCGTACGGCCCGTCGAGCAGGCTTTTCCTGAATGCCCTGCATATCGATCCGGAGGCGGTACTCGGACCGGACGCGGTGGCGTCGGCATTGGTGCTGCTGGGCGATGACGGCGGCGGCAGGCGGGCAGGCATGGAAATCGAACCGCTGATCGACTGGCCGCTGGCCGCGTCCTCCAAGCTGGCGCTGCTGCGCTGCCTGTACGAGCGCTTCTGCAATGAAAGCGGCAGCGATGCGCACCGCGACTTCGAGGCCTTCCGCCGGCAGGGCGGCGGCGCGTTGCGCGACCACGCGATTTTCGAAGCGTTGCATGCATCGCGCCTGGCACTCGGTGAGAGCGGTTACTGGAAGGATTGGCCGGACAAGTTGCGCGATCCGCGCAGCCCGGCGGTGGCCGAATTTGCCGCACAGCAGGCGTATGAAGTCGGCTTCCATGAGTTCCTGCAATGGCAGGCCGCTCGCGGGCTCGGCGGCGCGCAGCGGGCGGCGCGTGAGGCCGGCATGCCGATCGGCCTCATCGCCGACCTTGCGGTGGGAGCGGACAACAGTGGCAGCCAGGCATGGAGCCGACAGGCGGAAATCATCAACGGCCTGTCGGTCGGCGCGCCGCCGGACGTGCTGAACACCAACGGCCAGAGCTGGGGGCTCGGCGCCTTCTCGCCGCATGCCATGAAAGCCAGGGGCTTCGGCGCCTACATCGAGATGCTGCGCTCGACCTTCGCCTATGCGGGCGGCGCACGCATCGACCATGTGCTCGGCCTGAGCCGCCTGTGGCTGGTGCCGGACGGCGCATCGCCGCAGGACGGCGCCTATCTGCAGTATCCGGTGCAGGACCTGCTGCGCCTGATTGCACTCGAATCCTGGCGCCATCGCGCCATCGTCATCGGCGAGGACCTCGGAACGGTGCCTGAAGGTTTCGACACCCAGCTCGCACAGGCGGGACTGCTGGGCATCCGGGTGCTGATGTTCCAGCGCGAAGCAGATCGTTTCCTCAGTCCGCCGGAATGGCCGCGCAGCGCGATCGCCACCACGACCACCCACGACTTGCCGACCGTCGCCGGATGGTGGCAGGAACGTGATATCGACTGGCGCAAGGAGCTGGACTTGTTGCCGAAAGGCCAGAGCGAAAGCGAGGTCCGGCGCGAACGGGCCGATGAGCGCGCAATGCTGCTGAGGGCGCTGAACGCTGCCGGCTGCGCAACCGGCGAGCCGGAAGCGCATGGAGACAGCGCCGCGCCGCTCGATGCCGCGGTCGCCTTCGTGTCCTCGACACCGGCGCCGCTCGCCATCCTGCCGATTGAAGACGCGCTCGGCCTGCCCGAACAACCGAACCTGCCCGGCACCACCGACGGGCATCCGAACTGGCGAAGGCGGCTTCGCCAGCCGGTCGATATGCTGCTGGACGACCCGTCGGTCGCGGCGCGCCTGGCGGTCATGAACCGTACACGATCTTACAAAGGGAATTCCTGATGTCCATACCGCGCGCCACTGCAAGGCTTCAACTGCACAAGGGCTTCAACTTCGACCAGGCGGCCGACACCGTGCCGTATTTCGCGTCGCTCGGCATCAGCCACATTTACGCCTCGCCGATCCTCACCGCGCGCAGCGGGTCCACCCATGGCTATGACATCGTCGATCCCACCCGCATCAATCCGGAACTGGGGGGCGAGGAAGGCCTGAAGCGGCTGGTTGCCTGCATCCGCGCGTCGGGGATGGGCCTGATCCTCGACATCGTGCCCAACCACATGGGGGTGGGCCCGGAGAATCCGTGGTGGCAGCATGTACTCGAATGGGGCGAGAGCAGTCCCTATGCGCGCTGGTTCGATATCGACTGGAAGCCGGCCGACGAAACCCTGCACGGCAAGGTGATGGCGCCGTTCCTGGGGCAGCCCTACGGCGATGTGCTGACGTCCGGCGAAATCACCCTGCAATTCGATCCGACCCGCGGCAAATTCTTCGCCGGATATTATTCGCATCGCTTCCCCATCGCGCCCGCCGATTACGCCGGCATCCTGCGCGCCGCCGGATCCGACCGGCTGATCGCGGCTATCGCGACATTCGAGGAAGGCAAGGACACACAGGGAAAAGAGGCCAACCTCTCGCAGCTCAACGCCGACATCGGTTTCGGTCTGCTGCGCGAGGCAGGGCAGGACAAGGAAGGCCGGGCGGCGATCGATGCCGCGCTCGCCGCCCATTCGGCGACGACGACCCAGGGAATGGAAGCGCTGCACGCCCTGCTGGAACGCCAGCACTACCGGCTGGCATGGTGGCGTTGCGCCGCTGACGGCATTAACTGGCGGCGCTTCTTCGAGGTGACCGACCTGGCGGGCGTGCGGGTCGAACAGGACGATGTATTCGAAGCCACCCACGCGCTCATCTTCCGGCTTTATACCGAAGGGCTGATCGACGGCGTGCGCATCGACCACGTGGACGGCCTGGCGGACCCCGGTGCCTATTGCCGCAAGCTGCGCCGGCGCCTGCAGGCCCTGACCTCGCAGCGGCCACCGGAGCTTCCGCCGGCGCCGGCCTACATCATCGTCGAGAAGATCCTCGCGGAAAACGAACAGCTCCGGCAGAACTGGGAAGTCGACGGTACCAGCGGCTATGACTTCATGGACCGAGTCGGCGCCTTGCTCCACGACCCCGCCGGCGAAGCGCCGCTGTCGGAAATGTGGTCGCGGCTGACCCGCAACGATACGGATTTCCATGCCGAAGTGCGGCAGGCGCGAAGGCAGCTGCTGGCGAACAATCTGGCCGGCGAGTTCGAAGCGGCGTCGCGCGCGCTGCACGCGGTGGCCCGCACCGACCTGCGGACCCGGGATTTTTCGCTCGGTTCGATTCGCCGGGTCTTCACCGAATTGCTGGTGCACTTCCCGGTGTACCGGACCTATGCCGACAGCAACGGCCGTGACGACCTTGATCAGGAGGTGATCGAGCGCGCCTTGGAAGGCGCGCGCCATAGCGTGGACCGCAATGAAGGGCCGCTGCTCGATGTCATTGCCCGCTGGCTCGGCGGCGACGCGCCGCGCGACTCGGCCAATCCACGGGTGCGCCATCTGCACCAGAGGGCGATCACCCGCTTCCAGCAGCTGACGCCGCCACTGTCCGCAAAATCGGTGGAAGACACCGCCTTCTACCGCTACGGCAGGCTGCTGTCGCGCAACGATGTCGGGTCCGATCCGGACATCTTCGCGCTGAGCGTCGACGGCTTTCATGAATCGAACCGCACCCGCGCCGAACGCTTTCCGCATTCGATGCTGGCCACGGCGACGCATGATCACAAGCGGGGCGAAGATGTGCGGGCCCGCATCGCTGCCCTGAGCGGCATGGTGGGCGAGTGGGAGGGCGTGGTTGCCGAATGGATGGTGCTCAACGGTCCGCTGCGCAGCGAAGTAGCCAGCGAAAGCGGCGGTCCTGCCGCCGAAGCACCGCAGCCCGCCGACGAACTGATGCTCTACCAGATGCTGGCCGGGGCATGGCCGATCGGCCTCGACCCGGGCGATACCGAAGGCGTGCGGCAGTTCGCCGAGCGGATCGACCAATGGCAGACGAAGGCGATGCGTGAAGCGAAGCAGGTCAGCGACTGGGTGGCGCCGAACGAAGAATACGAGAACGGCTGCCGCCGGTTCCTGTACGCCATCCTCGAATCGAAGCCGGGCAATGCCTTCCTGCCAAAACTGGCCGAGGTCGTGAACAAGCTCACGCCGGCGGGTGCGATCAACAGCTTCGCGCAGACTGTTCTGCGCATCACCTCGCCGGGTGTCCCGGACCTGTACCAGGGAACGGATTTCTGGGATTTCAGCCTGGTCGACCCGGACAACCGCCGTCCTGTCGACTATGTGCTGCGCACGCAGACGATGCAGCAGGGCGACGGGCCGGTATCCGGCCTCGACGACTGGAGCAGCGGACGCCTGAAACAGCAGATTGTTCACCGGACACTGCTACTGCGCGCACGCGAACCCGACCTTTTTTTCCGCGGCGAGTACCTGCCGGTGGCGGTCGAAGGCGCACTTGCCCGGCATGCGATCGGCTTCGTGCGCGGGTTGCATGACCGCTCGGTCATCGTTGTCGCGACATTGCGGCCGTCGGGCCTGCTGGCCGACGATGGAAAGCCGCTGGTACCGCCGGAAAAGTGGGAAGACACCGCGCTGCTGTTCCCGGACACCCCGGATTCGGCATGGATCGACATCTACACCGGCAAAAAGGTCCGCATCGAATCCGGTCGGATGCGCCTCGGCCAGGCCCTGGCGCTGTTGCCGGTTGCCGTGCTGATGCAGGCCTGAGCCGTTCACGGGCGGAACGTCGCACGCATGCAGATCAACAGGCTCGTCGAAGAAGCGCTCGGCGAAAGCGCGGTCGAACTGCTCAATGTGCTCGCTGCGCATGTGCTGGCAGCGGGCGACGCGAATCGGACCGGCATGCAGTCGCTGCCGGTGGAGCCGGACGACTGGAATACCACGATGTTTCTCATGCGGGAAATCTTCGAGGCGGAGATCCTCGTGTCCGGTGACGACGAATGGGTCAGTTTCCGTATCCTGCAGTCGTTCGGCGTCAACCACGGCCGGCTGGCGTTTCAGTTCACGCCGACATTCGCCCAGGCCCTCTCCGGCTGAGCCGCAGGAAAGTACGTTTTAGGGAGCAGAGCGCCGGTCGCGTTTTGACCGGGAGAGCTTACCAGCCGTCATGGCGATCCCGCCGTTCCTGCCGGTAGTTGGTGATCTCCAGCCGTGTGCCGTCCGGATCGGAAAAGAACGTCGCCCAGTAATCCGGCGCGTATTCGGGATAGTGCGTCGCTTCACTCGATGCGATGCCGGCGGCCTGCAATTGCCTGGCAATATCCTTCACATCGTCGATCGATTCGACTCTCAGGCACAGGTGGTGCAGGCCAGGCAGGGCATCGTCATGCCGGCCCTTGGATTTCGCAGGCCGCAGCACATAGCCGAAGTGACGGTTGAAGTACTGGATGTGGGGAGCGCCGTTGATCGCGAAGGTGTTCTTGCGAAAGCCCAGCAGCGACATGACGCTGTCGTAGAACCGTTCCGCGACGCCCATGTCGGAGACGGCGATGTAGATATGGTCTATTCCGATGATCTCCGCCATGATGTTTCCTCTATGCTGAATGCAGGATAAGCCGAACCAGGGTGCCGGATTGCGCCGGGATCAACGGCTACCGGCCGGCGGCCGGTTCAATGCGTACATCATGCCGGCCACGAGCAGGCAGGCCAGTGCCACCATATCGGCGACAACCACTCTTCCGACCAGCGGGTTGTAGCCGCCGGTCGCCCATGCCAGCCACAGGAAGGAGACGACGCTGATCAGCCCGCCGATCAGGGAAAGCAGCTGCAACCTGGGGATGAATGCGGCGTAGCAGATGAAAATGCCGAGCAGGCCGAACAGGACGGCGCGGTGCCGCATCAGGATGGCGAGGTTGGGATCGGCGACCTGGATGCCGTACAGCGCGGCCAGTTTTTCCGCACCGGCCACGCCGGCCAGGGGAAGCAGATGGATCACGCCGACGATGACGAGAAGCGCTTTCACGACAGTGTTCATGGATTTCCCTAAACGACGATGTATTCTGGTTGGTTCGTTTTGCTTCGTTCGGTATCGGCCTGCCGCGCACCGCCGGTCAGGAGTCTTCCGGCCTCGCTTCATCATATTCCGGCCGGCCGTCGGGCATTACCCACGCAACCCGGGTGCTCGTGTACGTATGATCCTTCGGCGGCAGCAGATCGGGATTATCCAGACTGCATGTCGTGACGTCAATTTCCCCCGGCTTGCTCTCGTCTTCGAAGGTTAATTGCGTGCCGCATTTCGGGCAGAAAGCCCGCGTGCCGGTTGCCGTCGACCTGAGGCGCGCCGGGGTTCCACCTAGCAGGCGGAAGTGCCGGCGATCCGCCGTGAACCATGTGACGTAGGCCGAGCCGGCCGTGCGGCGGCAGATCGAGCAATGACAGTTGGATTCGTGGAATACGGCTCCCGATACCTCATATCGGACATGCCCGCAATAACAGCCGCCTTCAAGCATCTACTCCTCCTCGTCAGTTACCCGGTCAGTTGCGTTTCATTGCGGAAATGTGGCGCCCGGACGCCGTGGCGTTGCAGACACTGTAAAACACTGCGCCCGTGAATGAAACCCCGCCGTGCGGTTCGGGTCTATAAGGAAAGCGGCTTCGCTGTTCGAAGCCGTCAGACATTCTCCCAGCGCAGCGTGAAAGGAAATCCCGTGGAAACCGGCCCCGACTTTAAACTGCTCAAGGATGCCTATGCAATCATCGACGGCATCCCCGAAACCTCCATCGACCTCGACATGCTGGAAAGCGTCAGGGGCGAGTCGCTGGAAAACGGCACCATCCGTTCGCCTGCGGGCTGGCTTGCGGATCATCCGGCCTTCGCGGCTTTGGGCCTGTCGATTTCCGACGATGGAAAGCGCCTGCTGCTCAACGGCGAAGCCGGTGAGAATTCGTCCATCGCGCTGACGATGGCGCAGATATTCCGCCTGCCTCCGGCCGACGCGCAACATCTCTTCGGGGACCGGAATACCTACACGCTGGGAGATGACTCGGGGTTGAGCGACAAGCGGCTCTGGCAGCGCGACCTGCGCGACTACCTGAAGGCGCACGGCCAGCTCGACCCCGACTTCGAGGATCGGCTTGAAACCCGCGGACCGTTCGCGGACCCGGTGAATCCATCGGAGATCAGGGCGCTGTGACAAGGCGTTCTACCGCGGCAGGACACAACCTGAACCCCATCGGGCGGCAGGCGCCGCCGGATACCCGGCTCTAAGCTCTCTATGTCAGCACTTTTTCCGGACACGCCCTTTATCCCCACGCCATCACAGCTCGCCGTGCCGGTCCGCGAGCAGGTCATTCCCGCCCACGCGGCAAGGCACCGTGACTACTTCCGCACTTGCAAGGCGCTGCCGCCCGGCATGCCGGACTGCCTGTCGGTCAGCATCGCGCATTCGGTCGACGGTACCGAGCGGTCCACCGCCGCGATCTACGGCGGGCACGCCTATCTGATCCACTACGAGTTCACGCCACGCCCGTGATCATCCGGTGTCACGGGCGCGTCCTGGAAAGGCCGCGAATCGACCGGGATATCCATCAGAAGCGTCGTGCCGCGTTCCGGCGAGCTATCGACGCTCACACTGCCTCCATGTCCCTCGGCGATACTGCGGACATAAGGCAGGCCGATCCCCCAGCCCTGTTTCGTGCCGGTCCTGGCGGCTTCCGCCCGGCGAAACACCTGGAAAACCGCTTCCATCTGCCCGGGCGGGATGGGATTGC
Source organism: Noviherbaspirillum sp. (assembly GCF_036846085.1). Lineage (NCBI taxonomy): Bacteria > Pseudomonadati > Pseudomonadota > Betaproteobacteria > Burkholderiales > Oxalobacteraceae > Noviherbaspirillum > Noviherbaspirillum sp. The sequence goes on from NZ_DAIUCO010000044.1 coordinate 16,930, forward strand.
CCTCATTATGGACAGCAAGCAGGACCCGTTGGCTGATGGTGACGACGGACACGCGCACCGGGGCATCCGGCGTTCCGTACTTGACCGCATTGCCGAGAAGATTCTCCAGCGCGCGCTTGATCGCTTCGCGGCTCCACCAGCCAACGACCGGCTCACCGGCCACGTGAAACCGCTGGCCGTGCAACACGGCGAACTGGTCACATACTTCGTTCGCCAGCAGGAGCATGTCGAAATTGCTCAGCTCAAGCCGCGGCCGTTCGCCGTTCTGAAAGGCAACCGAATCGAGCAGGTCCTGGATCATCCTGTCCATCCGGTTGTTGTTGTCGATGATCCGGTCGGCGAGGTCCTTTACTTTTGGAGAATCCGCGGTGAGGCGGATCAGCTCGGCAGCCGCATTCGCGCTTGCCAGCGGATTGCGCAGGTCGTGGGTAAGTGTTGCGACGAACCGTTCGCGCAACATCGATTGCACCAGCGCATAGGAAGTCACCGCGTCCTTGATGGAACCGTCGATCGATGCGTTGATGGAAGCTGTCTCGACGTCGGTCAATAACAAACCGTTCTGCCGCAAGGTATCGAATATCGTCCATCTCAGGATCTGGTATTCGCTGATGACCGCTTGCGGATTGTAGTGCGTAAGCCGCGCGCGCTCGCCTCCATGCGCGGAGGCAACGGTATTCGTCGATTCGGCGCTTGCTCTTGGATACGAGAGGGTAAGTGCCTGCACGAGATTCTCGAAGAAGGTCGGCATGGTGTTCAGCAGGATGGGGTGCGATAGTCCCCCGGCTTCCTTTACTTTCTCCCGAACTCTCTTTTCCCACTCGACGAAGACCATATCCCGTAACTCGAGCATTCGCCGGGATGTCGGAGACAATTGGTTTACATCGGGATTCTGATCGCTCGCAAAAGTCATGCGCTCGTACTCCATTGCTTTTCATCAAGGCAGGCAAGTTTCACCCAGAGTCTAGTTTATACAAACGCCAATCGATCGACCGTGGTTGAATATCAAAAGTCGTTGAATCCCTTGTGTGCATGTTCGTCGGAATGATGTCCCGTGTCAGTCCAGGCTGCCGGAACCATTTCGCCGGCTCGATGCTCTTTTCTTGATTGGAGACCATCAAGGCGACTATGCAACGGAGAAACTGGACCGACAGCGGTAAAGCCAATGCCATTCGTTCCTATGTTGTCGCGTTTCTCGCTGTTGCGGCGTTCGCAGCAGGCCTCTATGCCGTGCAGCGCCTGTTCCGCGTCGAGATACAGCCCTTCCTGCTACTCGTGCCCGTCATCATCAGCGCTATTTATGGCGGCGCTTTGCCGGCCTTGTTCGCCACCTTACTGGCCTTGCTGTCCTGCACTTTCCTTTTTCTTGAACCGACACTCAGCTTCTGGGTTGCAAACCGCCAAGACCGTTCGATGGTTCTGGCGTTCGCTTTCCTGTGCCTTTGGATAACGCTGATGGGAGCGCTGCTGGAGCGGGCACGGGAGAAGGCTGCGGCAATGATGCGTTCACTGCAGCACAGCGAACACATTGTGCGGGCCTTGTTGCAATCCGCCAGTGGGGCCGTTGTCGGTGTCGGCCCGGACGGCAGGATCAGCATGGCGAACGACGCGACCTTCGCGGTATTCGGATATCGGCCGCAGGAGTTGATCGGTCAACCCGTAGAACTATTGGTGCCTAACGGAATGCGCAAGCTGCCGGGAGCGGGCGCAAGAACAACGCATGCCGACGGCAGGAATACGCCTGCGGCGAAGACCCGGGAAATGACCGGTAAAAAGAAGAACGGCGATCCGTTTCCGGCCGAGGTCACTTTCGGGATCGCCGACACGCCCACCGGCCCGCTGGCGGTCGCCTGCGTAACCGATATCAGCAAGCGGAAAGCCTCGGAAGAGCAAATCCAGCGGGCTGCAAAACATGACACCCTGACCGCATTGCCCAACCGCGCATTGCTGTTCGAGCTGGCTGCGCAACTGCTCGGATCGGCGCGCCGGGGCAATGCGCGGGCGGCCGTCCTGTACATCGATCTCGACCGTTTCAAGGCGGTCAACGGTACCTATGGCCACACGACGGGCGACAAGGTGTTGCAGGAAGCGGCGCGCCGCATCCGGGAATCGGTCCGTTCAAGCGATCTGGCCGCGCGCCTCGGCGACGACGATTTCATCGCGATTCTGTCCGATGTCGGCACGGATGATGGCGTCGTACAGGCGGCGAGCCACCTGATGGCCAGGTTGAACGAGCCGTATCGCATCGGCACGTTGGAACTGCTTTCATCGCCAAGCATCGGTATCAGCATCTATCCTGACGACGGCGATCATCTGGATAAGCTCATCGGCATGGCGGAGACGGCAATGCACCGCGTCAAGGACCAGGGCGGCAATGCCCACCAGATTTTCAGGGCCGACATCGACGACGGCGAAAAAATCATGGTCGCCCTGGAACATAAGATGCGCCAGGGCCTTCGAGAACAGGATTTCGAGCTGCTGTACCAGCCGATCATCGACACCCGCACGATGCAAGTCGTCTCGGCCGAAGCGCTCATCCGCTGGCGCCAGCAGGACGCCGCCGCACTGACGCCGGACGCCTTCATCGGTGTGGCGGAAAACAGCGGACTGATACATCAGCTCGGCGATTGGGTGATCCGGGAAGCGTGCCGCCAGCATGGCAAATGGCGGCGCAGCGGCCTGCCGCCGATGCGCATATCGATCAACGTATCCCCGCTGCAGTTCCGCGCGCGCGACTTCCAGGCCCGTTTGAAGGACGCCGTCGAATATTCGGGGATCGATCCGGCGTGTGTCGAACTGGAGGTAACGGAAAGCACCGTCATGCAGAATGTGCAGGATGCGTCGAGGATCCTGGCCTGCCTGAAGGAGATGGGGTTCCATATCGCGCTGGATGATTTCGGGACCGGCTATTCCAGCCTGAGTTACCTGTCGCAGTTCCCCATCGACCAACTGAAGGTCGATCGGCGTTTCATCAAGCAGATCGATACCGACTCGCGCTCGCTCGCCATCGCGGAAACCGTGATCGCGCTCGGGAAGAAGCTCGGCGCGGAAGTCGTCGCCGAAGGCATTGAGACGGATGAGGCGCTGGATATTCTCAGGAAGTGCGGATGCGGCCTGGGGCAGGGCTACCTGATCAGCGAGCCGTTACCGCCGGACCGTTTCGTGGAATGGTATCGCCGTACCGATCCGCGGCAGCTCTTTCACTGAGGGGCGTGCCGAGATAAGGGTAAAAACAGCTCGTAACACTAAAAGTAATATTGAGCCAAAGTTTTTTGCCACTCATTCGAAAGACTGACATTGCCGCGCTGGCGCGGCAAGCAGTCCTTACTCAAGCGATATGGCTCTTCGGCGATCTCCATTCGAAAGAATATCCTCATCACCGTTTTGCATGAACACATCCTGGTCGGAATCGCTCCCTATCTGGGTTAATCACTATCGTTTTCCCTTTCGGCTTCGGCTAGCCTCTCTTCGGCCGCCTCCAAGCGGTCCCCTAATTCCTCAATAATATTGTCTAATGTGTTCAAATTTTGCTCAATTCTATCGAGTTCGCCTTCATCGTCCGAGTCAAGCTGTTGTGCTTGCGCTAATAAGCTCTCATGAATTCGTTTTTGTGCTTCGATTTGATTTCTCAACTCGGCAACCTGTGCCTGTAGTCGGGCCTAGTTGTACCTCGCTTGTTGTCCTTGAGCTGTATGCATCGACTCGTTTGCCGCCGCCCAATAGGGAGTTGGGTGTAAATGGGATTTCTATCCCGCCAGCCGCAGGTTTGTAGTGTCGTTTTTTGAGCATTTTGAGAGCGGGCAGGCGGGGGTCGTTGGAAGGGCCCGCTTGAGTTTTAATGTCCCGGCGTTGAGCATCGAGAGCGTTAGCTAACATTTTGTCGAGTTCTGCGCTGGATAAGGTGGGGGAACTGGTCGAATGCCGCACGCCCTCCTGCTGGGTCTACTGAGACAGACTTCCCTTCGATTGGCGGAGGAGCCGGGTCTGCATGCTTGGCATTGCCATCGGCCTTTGTCGCCTTTCCGATGCTTGGGCGATAGAGGTTGTGCTGGCAGGTGGAGGGAAATTCGCGGTGGTTGGAGCGACGTGATTCTGCGCCTCCTCCACAGGTGTAGTGCAATTGAAACTGGAACTGCCCGAATTGAATGAAATGTGATTCATGGAAAAACTTTCTCTCAAAGGATTTACGGAGTGGGCGCAGGCCCGCAGTCTTCCCCTTTACCCTTCCAAACAAAGCTTTACAGTGCAGGAACCATGGTGGCTGGGGTGCATGCGGAGAGGACGGGCGATGAGTGGCGCCCCACGGCCAGAAGTTCCCAGCCTGCCGGGAAATGGTTTCTCGGCAGGGCATGATTGGTGTTAAGAGCTGTTTTTACCCTTGTCTCGGCATGACCCGATAAGCGCGGTGCGCCTTCAACGGTACCCGCGCCGCTGCATTTTTCGCATTGCCAGCCGGGTTCGTTCGACGAGGAAGGAATTGCGCTGCGGGATGGGCCGCTGGGCGATGTTGCGGATGGTGTGATCGTCACCGAGAACCGTCAGGCGTTCGCGTGCGCGCGAGAATGCGGTGTACAGGATCGCCCGGTGGACGAACAGCGGCGATCCGTTGGTGCAGATGAAGATCACCTGCCGGTATTCCGAGCCCTGGGCCGCATGCACGGTCATGGCGTAGGCCAGCCCCAGGCTTTCCAGCGCCTTGCCCGGATAGCGAATGCTGCGGCCATCGTCGAGATCGAGCAGGAGATACAGGATGTTGGTGCCGCCCGCGTCGGTGATGCAATCGGCGATGAAACCGGTGTCGCCGTTGACGACCTGTTCGAACTTCCTGGTCCCGTCGTGCACGGTCTGCTGTTCGAGCACGAGGTTCTTGCGGATGATGATGCGGTCGCCAAGCTTCAAGACGCTGCCGGGAATGCGGCCGCCGTCGGGATTGATTTCCTGCCGCAGTACTTCATTGATGAACGTGGTGTTCCACCCGGGCGTATGCAGGTCGCCCTTGCGCCTCGGCATGAGCAGGCCGACCTTGTCGATCCCGCATGACTCGATCGCGGCGAGGTAGGCGCGGATCACCCGCGACAGGCCGATGTCGTCCGGCGCCGGCAGACCATGGGAGAAACTGACGTCCGCGTGATTGGCGCATTCCAACTTGCCACGGCCGCATTGCTGCACGATCTTCAGGATGCCGCCGTCGTTGCGGTGGGTTTGCTCCAGACGGTGATGATCGCCCGGCAATTCCAGCAGACTGTCGAGGATCCGGCCGGGACCGACGGAAGGCAACTGGCCGGGATCGCCCAGGAAGATGATGTGGCAGTCAGGATGCAGCGCGCTTATCAGCGCCCGTGTCAGCGCCAGGTCGTCCATCGATGTCTCATCGGCGACCACGATATCGGCGTCGAGCGGATTGTCTTCATTGTAGGTAAATCCGTTATCCGTCACTTCCAGCAGGCTGTGGATGGTCGATGCCGACAGGCCGAAGCGGCTGACGCGGGCCGACAGCACCTTTGCGGCCTTTCCGGTTGGAGCGCAAAACAGGATTTTCCGGTCGCTTACCACATGCACCAGGATCTCCATCAGGGCTGTTTTGCCGCATCCCGGTCCGGCGGTCAGTGTGTGGGTCAGGTGAGTGGACGCAAGGATGCCCCTGAGCGCATTGCGCTGGCTGTCGTCCAGGCGGAAGTCATCCCCGAGACTGCGTTCCGCTACGTCGATCTCGTGATCCAGGCGCGCCTCATCCAGGTCGCAGATCGGTTGTGCGATGTGCAGCGCACGCCGGGCAAGATCGTTCGCCAACGCCGTTTCGCAGTGATAAAGGTAGCGCGGATAGTAGCGGCTGCCGTCGAGGACGATGGGTTCGCGTCCGGTGATTGCGGCGGCCATCGCTTTTTCGGGTGACACGTCGGCATCGTAGGCAACGATACGGTCGCTGATATCCGCCAGCGTCAGGAAGGTATGGCCATTCTGTTCGCACCCTTCCTTCAGCGCATGGGTGGCCAGTGCGGCAAGGCGCGCATCGTGAAAGCGCGGGAAGCCGATCTGGCGCAGGGCGATATCATCCGCCGCGGCGAAGCCATAGCCGTCGACATCCCTGAGCGGCGCATAGGGATTGCGGGAAAACACCTTCCACGCTTCATCCACCGGGTCGTCGGAGCTGTGGACGATTGCATGCAGCCATCCCGCGATGCCACGCAGAACGCCATGCCGGATGCCGGTAGCACCGATGCGCGTTGACATGTCGCGATAGATCAGCGATTCGAAGTCGCAGTCATCGGTGACCTTGATCTTGCGCTTGGTCACTGAAGAGAAATCGAGGGACAGCGGATTGGTAACGAGCAGGTTGCGCAGTTCGTCGAGCCTGTCGTTGTATTGTGCGACAACCTTTTTCGCGGTGACTTCGCCGCAGCCCTTGAAATTGCGCCGCAGGTGACGGATGAGCGCTTCCTCGGAACAGGGGATATCGATCGCAGCGGCGGCGACGGCAATCTGTTTGCCGTACTTCGCATGATGGCCGATCCGGCCTTCGAGGCGGTAGCGATTGCCTTCGGTCAGTCCGACGAGTGCTTCGCCGATGCATTTAAGCAGCGTGCCGTCTTCGAGGCGGACATTGCCGTGGCCCCATTTTTCGTTGTAGACGGAGATGGACGAAAGAATGCCGACGACTTGGTCCATGAGATAAGGGAAGTTTTCGCGGATCGGGAGCTCCGCTAGGTCTGCGATGTTTAGATCGCCATAGAACTGCCCCTTCCCCCTCTTAGGGGGGAGAAGCAGGGAATTCAGACGGCATGCCGTCTGCCTGCTGAGCGGATTGCGCTTGCAAGCGCAATTCTCTCGGTTGGGATGGGGGTAGTGAGGATGAGCATATATTTCCGATAGCTCGACCTCACTACCCTCTCCCTAACCCTCCCTCTGAAAGGGGGAGGGAACCGGTCAGAGATTTTGTTAATCCGATTTAGAACGGAATCATGTCATCTTCAAGATCGAATTCCACCCGATCCGAACGATGCGAATGCGTCGTTTTCGTTGAACCGGCTTCATCCGGTTTGCGGGCATCGCCCTCGGCATCGCCATGCGATGGCTTGCCGCCCAGCATGCGCATGTCGTCCGCGATGATTTCGACCGTGTAACGCTCGACATCGTCCTTGCCGGTCCATTTGCGTGTCTGCAAACGGCCTTCGATATAGACCAGCGATCCTTTTTTCAGATACTGGCCGGCGATTTCAGCGAGTTTCCGGTACAGGATCACCCGATGCCACTCGGTGCTTTCCTTCTTCTCGCCGGTATTCTTGTCCTTCCAAGTCTCGGTCGTTGCAATCACGAGCTGGGTGACCGGGTCGCCCGCGGCGGTCGCGCGCATTTCCGGGCCGCGGCCGAGATAGCCGATGAGGGTGACTTTGTTCAGTGTTGTCATTGCAATCTCCTGCTTAAGTTGGACTAAACGAGATGGACTATTGAATGTCGAGCCGCACGCCTTGTTCGGTGCGGGCACCGGGCACCTCGATCCCGGCTTTCAGGGCCGCCGCGATGGCCTTTTTATTCGGCATCGGCGGCGGTGCTTCGTGTTGCGTCAGGTAGGCGGACGGCAGGTCGGTTTCCCGGTCTACCACCACGATCGGCGGGTTCTTCTTCACCGCCAGTGAAAACAGGGCGGTCGTGACGCGGTCGCGGCGCGAGGTTTGCATTAAATCGAGGATCAGCTTGCGGCCGCGCTCCGCGCCGCGCCGCAAGGCGGCATGACGCGCTTCGAGGCTGTCGATGGTCTTTTCCACCCCGTTGGCGGCGGTTTCCATGTTGCGCACCATCTTCGCCAGGTTTTCCAGCCGCTCGTCGAGCGGGCCCGACATGCTTTCCAGCGTATCCGCGATCAGCTGCTCGTCGTCGTGACGCTCGGCCAGCATTTCGGCCAGCCGCCGGTACTGCGCAGCCAGTTCAAATGCTTCGAAGACCGGGTTCATGCGGCGATTCCGAGGGCCGATTCGTTATGCGCTTCCAGCGCCGCCTTGCGTTCGTCCTTCAAAGCCGTCATTTCGGCGAGGGCCGACGGGTCCGGCAATGCAGTGGCCGCACGATAAGCAGCCGAGAACGCCTTGAACAATTCATCCAGCGTATTGGCTCCGGTGATCGATTCCTTCATCGCGGCCTTCTGCTCTTCCGGCATGGCGGTCCGCTTTACCGGCACATCCTCGCCGGAATCCAGCCAGCTCAGCAGGAGACGGCCGGTGTCGAGTTCCGGCTTGAATATCGAACCGTCGAACAGGCGGGTACGGTCTTTACCGGCAAATGCCATATGACGCACGTCCATCTCGAAGAAGGTCGTGAATTCATACTCGATGCCGTCGCGCATGATCGGCGCGAGGCCGATCTTGCGCACGATGTTCTTGCCGGTACGCTCATCCTTTTCCTGCACGTAGTCGGTCTTCGCGCGCATGGTGGCGATGATGTGGCAGGGGCTTTGCAGCAGTGCCTCGACTAGCGCATTGTGCTCCGGCGTCACCTGGCGCCACGCCTGCCAGCTATTGCCCGATTTGTCGGCGATCTTGCCCTGGCGGTCCAGCGAGCCGCCTTCACCGGTCCATGCATGGGTCAGGCTGTCGACGATGATCGTCGACAGCCTGACCCATGCAT
>NZ_DAIUCO010000045.1:0-22977 GCF_036846085.1 Noviherbaspirillum sp.
GTGGAATGCCATGTGGCATTCGTCGCTGTCACCGAAATACGGCCGCACGTCTTCCGGCCACATGTTCGCTTCCGCCAGCAGCATCCGCCCCGGATAAGCCTTGTCCACCGCCTCGCGGATGCGCTTGAGGATGGCGTGGGTTTCCGCCAGGTTCTCGTTGCTGGTGCCCTCGCGCTCCACGAGGTAGGGCACGGCATCCAGCCGCAGGCCGTCGACGCCGAGGTCGAGCCAGAAGGCCATTACCGCGAGGACCGATTTCAGCACCTTCGGATTATCGAAATTCAGGTCGGGCTGGTGGGAATAGAAGCGGTGCCAGAAGAAGGCGTTCGCCTCCGGGTCCCAGGTCCAGTTCGACTTCTCGGTGTCACAGAAGATAATCCGCGTATCGGCATAGGCCGTGTCATTGTCCGACCACACATAAAAGTCCCGCGCGGCGGAGCCGGGCCGCGCCCGGCGTGCCCGCTGGAACCATGGATGCTGGTCGGAGGTATGGTTGATGACGAGTTCGGTGATGATCCGCAGGCCGCGCCGGTGGGCTTCGCTGATGAAGCGCCGGACGTCGGCCATGGTGCCGTAATCCGGATGGACGCCGCGGTACTCGGAGATGTCGTAGCCGTCGTCGCGGCGCGGCGATGGATAGAACGGCAGCAGCCAGATGGTATTCACGCCGAGATCGGCGATGTAATCAAGCTTTTCGATCAGGCCCGCGAAGTCGCCGACGCCGTCGTTGTTGGCGTCGAAGAAGGACTTGACGTGCACCTGGTAGATGACGGCGTCCTTGTACCACAGCGGGTTGTCGGAAAAGCGCCGCCCCTCGGACTGTTCCGGCGTTGTTGCGGAGTGCCGGGCGGTCTTGCGACGGTCCGGGATGAATTCATTGGTCATGTTGATATTCCCTTGCTGCGGACGCGCCAGATCGCGTATGGATTCACGAACGGATCGAGCCGCAGGCGCTGGAACTTGCCGTGCCAGGCGAGGCGGCCGCCGTTGACGAGATCATCAAGCTCCAGCCCGCCGTCGTCCGGCTGGCCGAATTCCCAGAGCGGCAGCTCGAGGTCGCCTTCATGGGCGGCAAAGGGATCGAGGTTGATCGCGCCAAGGATGACGTTGTCACCTATCGTCGCCGTGTCACCCGCGTCATCCGGCGGCGCGGTCGATTTAATAAAGAAAAGTATGTTGTCGTCGGATGCATTCAGGAAGCGGATGTTCAGATGTGTGTGCAAAGCCGGATTTTCCGACCGAATGCGGTTGAGCTGCGTGATTTCCCGGATGATGTTGCCGGGCCGCTGCCAGTCCCAGGCGCGGATTTCATATTTCTCCGAATCGAGGTATTCCTCCTTGCCCGGCACCGGGGCGGCCTCGCACAGTTCGAAGCCGCTGTACATGCCCCACAAGCCGGAGAGCATGGTGGCCAGCGCGGCACGGATCAGGAAGCCGGGACGGCCGGAGCGCTGCAGGAAATACGGGTTGATATCCGGTGTGTTGACGAAGAAATGCGGCCGGAAATATTCGCGTACCGATGTCGTCGACAATTCGGTCAAGTACTCGATGAACTCCTGCTTCGTATGGCGCCAGGTGAAATAGGTATAGGACTGGGAATACCCTACCTTCGCCAGCCGGTACATCATCTTCGGCCGGGTGAAGGCTTCCGACAGGAAAATCGTGTCCGGATACTGGCCGCGGATGTCGGCAATCATCCATTCCCAGAATGGCAGCGGCTTGGTATGCGGATTGTCTACCCGGAAGACCCGCACGCCTTCCTTCACCCAAAAGAGTACCGCGTCCCGCAATGCGAGCCATAGGCCGGGCACCGAGCCCTTCGCGTAGAAATCGACGTTGACGATGTCCTGGTACTTCTTCGGCGGGTTTTCCGCATAGCGGATCGTGCCATCCGGCCGCCAGCTGAACCAGTCGGGATGCTCCTTCAGCCACGGATGATCGGGCGAGCACTGGATCGCGAAGTCCAGCGCGAGCTCCAGCCCGTGCTTCGCCGCCGCGTCGCGCAGGCGACGGAAGTCCTCCAGGGTACCCAGTTCCGGATGGATGGCGTCGTGCCCACCCTCGTCCGAACCGATGGCATACGGGCTGCCCGGATCGCCGGGGCCGGCGGTAAGGCTGTTGTTGCGGCCTTTCCGGTGCTTTTTGCCGATCGGATGGATGGGCGTGAAATACAGTGTGTCGAAACCCATTGCCTGGATCGCCGGCAGGCGTTTTTCGACATCGGCGAATGTCCCGTGGCGCGCCGGGTCGCCGCTCTGTGAACGGGGAAACAATTCATACCAGCTGGAAAACCGCGCCGCGAGGCGTTCCGCGTCGATGCGCAGCGCCGGATCGGTACGCACCGCGAACGGCCGCGCATCGGCCAGCCGCATCGCCTCCGCGGTTGGCTCCGACAGTAGGGCGGCGATGCGTTCGGCCTGCCCGGCATCCGTATCCTTTCCGGCTTCCAGTGCCTGAACCAGGGCCGCCAGCGTCGGCGCCACACCAAGGCGTTTTTCCTGCGCATGCCGGGCCGCCGCCTGCACCAGCAGCCGCCCTTCTTCCAGTTCCAGCGCGACATTCAGTCCGGCGGTGGTTTTCTTTTCCAGCTCATCCCGGTAGGTGGAGAAGGCGTCGCGCCATGCCTCGACCGCAAATTCATGCCGGCCCATGCGGGTCAGTGGCACCGATGCTCGCCAGCGATCGTTGCTCACCAGATGCATGCGCGTCTCGTGCCATTCGTTCTCGTCCGCAGCCCGCCACTGCACGACGACCGCCAGCTTGTCATGCCCGTCCACGAACACATCGGCTTCGATGCACACGGATTCGCCGACGATGCGCTTCACCGGAAACAGGCCGCCATCGACTGACGGGCTGACCGCTTCGATGGCAATGCGCGGCAATGCCGCCGCCGCGGTCACATCCTGCGTCCGTTCCTGCGGAAGGAGAACGGGCTCGCGCATGCGGGCCGCAAAGAGTTCCAGTGCGCCACTGTCGAGATGTATGGGTCCGAGGGTGCCCTCGTCTGCCGTACCGTCATCGTTCAGCGGCCATGCGGCGCGGTCGCGGATGTAACCGCCCGCGCGTTCCAGCAGGCGCCGTTCGTCGACTTCGCAGGGCCGCGACACGTCCGGATTGACGACGATGAACACCGCTTCGCGGGCGCTTTCCTTGCCGGCGCTGTCCGCTTCTCGCAGCAGTATGGCGGCGGCCCCGGCTTCCGCCTCCGGCACGCTGAGCATCCGTACCGGCTGGCCGTAGAAGTCCGCGCCGCGGCCGGCGATGTAGCGGTTGACCTCGCTGATGTCGCCGGTGAGGTCGAACGGCCGATGTTCCTGCAGGTCGTTCCAAAGCTGCCGCTCACCGCCCGCTGTCGTGCCGGTACGCAGCACCCCGGATGCGCCGAACTCGAAACCCATCGGCACGAGAATGCCGTTGCCCGCGGCCGCCGCAAGCCGCAGCGCGCGCTTGTAGATCTGGCGGCGCACCGGGATATCCTCATTGCCGCTGACCCGGCCGATGACCGGCTCGTCGGGGCTGTCCGGAAAGGCGATCGGCGGTGCTGCGCGCAGCAGTCGCGCCTGCTCTTCCGCCAGCCAGCGCGACTTGTAATCCCACCACGCGCCGGAGGAAAAGGTGGCGTCGAAGCCGCATCCCGCCAGCGCGTCAATTTGTGCCGGCGTGCAGCCGGGGGTCCATGCCAGGAACCGTACCGCGCCGCCTGCGCCGTTCACTGCGCCGATGAGCGTTTTCCAGAACGCCGCAGGTGCTTCGCCGACACCGATGCAGCGAAACCCGGCCGCGCCGGCATCGATCAGTCCCCGCAACCGTTCCGCCCAGTACGCGGCGATCTCCTCGACGACGCCCTGGTTCTCGTAACGCGGCGCGAACGCCGCCGGAGGACGTGCAACCTGGCGCGGGTCGGGAAGATCATCGTCCGGATAAGCGGCGCGGAACCAGTCGGGACAGCGCTCGATGAGCCCCGCGTCCGTCCCGATGCCACGCGGATCGAAGTCGACCAGCACCTGCAGCTTCGGCGTGGTCTGGCTGCCGCTGCGCACGAGGCTTCGGACGGCATCGGACGACGCCTGCGGCGGAATCAGGATGTGATCGAAGCCCATTCCGGCGCATCTGGCGAGATGCCTGTCCAGATCGGCTCCGGAGCCGGCCAGTCGCGGCTCCATGTAATAAATCCGGGGAAGGTAAGGAAGCGGGAGGTTCGTTGTGGGCTTCGATAATGGCATCGTGTCAACCGGGTCCTTTGGAAATGAATGGCCGTCCACATGCACATGCACATGACGGACGGGCGTGTCAATTTTGATAGAGCAGGCGGCATCGCATTTGTTCTCAAAAAAACATTCAGAAATCGCAAAGTTGCAGTGATTGCAGCGCGAAAAACGTCCTTTACCGGCACACCGCATCGACGGTGGTTGTTTGTGCGAAACAAAAAGGCACTTTCTTGCCTTCTCGACATTGCGAAATTCCCCTCGGCAACAGATAGTTGCGTACATCGTCACGTTTCCTGCGGTGACAGGTTTTACGAGTACACCCATGATTATTTACCAGGTTTACCCACGCAGCTTTAGCGATTCCAACAACGACGGCATCGGCGATCTGGCAGGCATCGAACAGAAGCTGCCCTACATCAAGAGCCTGGGTGTCGATGCGATCTGGATCAGCCCCTTCTTCAAATCGCCGATGAAGGATTTCGGCTATGACGTATCGGATTACCGTGCCGTCGATCCGATCTTCGGCACGATGGATGACTTCCGGACGCTGATGAAACGCGCCAAGGCGCTGGAGCTTGGCGTGATCGTCGACATGGTGATCTCCCACACGTCGGAAGAGCACAGCTGGTTCAAGCAGAGCCGCGCGAAAGAAAACGGCAAGTCGGACTGGTATCTCTGGGCCGATCCGAAACCGGACGGCAGCCCGCCGAACAATTGGGTATCGGTGTTCGGCGGTCCGGCATGGCGCTGGGATGCGGAACGGAGGCAGTATTACTTCCATTCATTCTTCTCCAGCCAGCCGGACCTCAACATGCATCACCCGGACGTGCAGAATGCAGTGCTGGCGGAGATGGATTACTGGCTCGACATGGGCGTATCGGGTTTCCGCTTCGATGCCTGCAATCACATCTTCCAGGACCAGGCGCTGCGCAACAATCCGCCGCGCGAAGACACCAGCGCCGCGCTCCATCCCTACGGTTTTCAGCTTCATGTCTATGACCAGGCGCGGCCGGAGATGCTGCCCTTCCTGGAGCGCATCCGCAAGCTGCTCGACGCCTACGGCGCGTTCAGCCTTGCCGAGGTCGGCGGACACGACGCGCTGAAGCTGATGGGCCAGTACACCGGCAAGACCCGCCTGCATTCAGCCTACAGCTTCGCCCTCATGCAGCCCGACAGCAGCGACGCCTATGTGCGCAAGGTTATCACCACCTTGGAAGAAAGCATCAGGACGCCGGCCCTGCCCTGCTACGCGATGAGCAACCACGACAAGCCGCGCGTGGCATCGCGCTGGCAGAACGGCCGCGACCTCGACCAGACGGCGAAGGCCATGCTGGCACTGCTGTTTTCGATGCGCGGCGACATCTGCCTGTACCAGGGCGAGGAACTCGGATTGCCGCAGGCGGACGTGCCGTTCGAGCGTATCCAGGACCCCTTTGGCATTTCCTTCTGGCCGAAATTCAAGGGCCGTGACGGCTGCCGCACGCCGATGCCCTGGACGGATGCCGAGCACGGCGGTTTCAGCAGCGCGGAACCCTGGCTGCCGGTGGACCCGGTGCATCTCGGCATGAACGTGGAGCGCCAGGAGGCTGATCCTGACTCGATGCTCCGCTTTGCCCGCGAAGTGATCGCGCTGCGCAACGCCCATCCGGCATTGCGTGCGGGCGATATCGGGCTGCTGGACGCGCCGGAAGGCGTGCTGGCATTTACCCGCCGCCATGCAGGCGACGCGATGGTCTGCCTGTTCAATATGGATGTCGTGCCGAAAAAGGTGCCGTCGGTGGACAATGCGGGCATCGTGTTCAGCCGGCGCGCGGAGGTCGATGGCCGGTCAGTCAGCCTGGATGTGAGCGGATTCGCCATCCTGCGCGCGTGATTGTGGCCGGGACTGCGTTCATGACGGAAACCAAGGGAGAACGCCGGGCTTCTGAACAAGATCAAAGCCGGTTGCGGTAGCGGCCCGCCGTTATCGCCCTGAAAGATAGAATCGACCTGGAAAAACACAACACGGTATACCGACCATGTCCCGCAGCGCACCCGCCTGCAACCGCCGACACGGGAGGATGCGTTCAACCAGGAAAGGCTCATGCGGTTTCTGCTCCTGACTCGGGCCGGTTTCGACGACGTCGCTTCACAGGCCGGCTTGGCCGGCACATCACTGTATGTTCCCCCCGACCTGCTGTCGGCACAGGAAATCGATCGGCTTCGGCAGACAGGCGCGGATATCCATGTCCTTCCCGCAGCCATCGATACGGGTGCCGCGCACAGCGTGCACGACGCCGCGCAGTCGATCCGGCGCGATGGCGGCGGACCGGTCTGGGTCGAAGGTGCATCCATGCCTGCGGACACGGAACGGAACCCGATAGACGAACCGCCTGTCCTGGCAGCCACCGCACCGACGCAGGAAGCGCTCCATCACAGGGTCGCGAAGACAGCCGGCACATTGGCCGGACAGGCGCTGCGCCACCTGGGTAAAAACTTCAGCCCCACCGGCCGGTTGGTCCTCATCCCTTACCTCGGGTACGGCAATCCGCAACGTTTCTCCGTGCGCGGTCGCCTGCTGGAGGACGAAGGCCTCCGCCAGCAAAGCCGCGACGACAGCCGCTGGAGCAACTTCATGCATCTGTACAAACGGCTGGAATCCGACGAGGTCGCCGGCGCCCGCATCCGCGCGCGGTTCGGCAAGGTCATGCAGGAAACCGTGACCGACCACGGCGGCTACTTCGCGTTCGACATCGTCCCGGAGCAGCCGGTGACCGGCAGCGGCTGGCATACCGTCGATCTTGAATTGATGGAACCCTTGCCGGACAATGGCGTCCCGGTACGTGCCACGGCCGAAGTCCTGGTCCCGCCGTCGACAGCACGCTTCGGTGTCATCAGTGATATCGACGACACGGTCCTTTGGACCAACGTCACCAACCGGCTGAACATGCTGCGCATGCTGGCGCGCTCGAACGCGCACACCCGCAAGCCGTTCAAGGGCGTGGCGGCTTTTTACCGGGCACTGCGCGACGGTGCCTCCGGGAACGAAGGCAATCCTGTCTTTTATGTTTCCAGCAGTCCCTGGCATCTTTTCAACCCGCTGGTGGAGTTCCTCCGGCTGCAGGACATACCCCTCGGTCCGCTCATGCTGAAGGAGCTGGATGTTCGCAAGCTGTTCGGCCCGGGCCGGCACCGCACCCACAAACTTGACAGGATTGAAGACATTCTGGGTTTCTATCCGCACCTGCCGTTCATCCTGATCGGCGACAGCGGCGAACAGGATCCGGAAATCTATGCCGAGCTGGTCAAGCGGCATCCGAAGCAGATCCGAGTCATCTATATCCGCAACGTGAATCCCGACCCGGCACGCATCGAAGCACTCGATCACCTGATCGACGAGGTACGGGCCTCGGGCGCGCAACTGATCCTGGCGCCGGACAGCATATCGGCGGCGGCCCACGCCGCCGGCGAGGGACTGATCCGGGTGGACGGCATGGCAAACGTGCGGTCTGAGACAAAAAAGGATGAAGCCGGTTCCGGCGCCGCGTCGTAGCCTCAAACGGGTAGATTACTTGCACGACGGAAATCGGTTTCCCCGCCGACGATGCGGGCAGGCGAAATCTTGCCCTTGGGATCGCCGCAATCTTTTTTCATACTTTCGGATTTTTAGCGAATGGCCACTGTCTGCGTCTAAGCTTCACCTAAGTAAACCGGGTAGAAGCGGCTCTGCTTTCCGGTCACCTATTTATCATGAATCCTTCACCCGACTTTTCGCTGTTCCCGCCCATCGAAGCACGCCTTACCGGCATGTTCGCCGTCGATGACCTTCACACCCTCTACTGGGAGGAATCCGGCAATCCGGCAGGTATTCCGGTGGTCTATGTCCATGGCGGTCCGGGCGGCGGGTCATCGCCGGAAAAGCGGCAATGGTTCGATCCGGACGCATACCGCATCATCCTGTTCGACCAGCGCGGCGCCTATCGCTCCAAACCGCTGGCGGAGGTACGCGCGAACACCACGCAGTTGCTGGTCCAGGACATGGAAGCACTGCGCAAGATGCTCGGCATAGACAAGTGGCTGCTCGCCGGCGGTTCCTGGGGCACCACCCTGTCGCTCGCTTACGGCCAGACCCACCCGGAAGCCTGCCTCGGCTTCGTCCTGCGCGGCATCTTCCTCGGCACCCCCGGCGAAATTGATTGGTTCCTGTACGGCATGCGGCGTTTTTTTCCGAAGGCATACGCCGACTTCGCCGAAGCAATACCGGAACAGGAACGCAGCGATCTCCTCACCGCCTACGAAAAACGGCTGTTCGGCGACGATCCGGACGAGCGCATGCCCGCGGCACGGCTCTGGTTTAAATATACGGAATCCTGTTCGCTGCTTCGCCATGATCCGGAACTGGTCGAGGAATCGTCAAAGGATGACACGGTGGTGTATGGCGTCGGAAGGCTCGATTCCTTTTACTTCCGCAACCAGATGTTTCTCGAAGCGGATCAGCTCGTTGCGAACATCAGCACAATCGCCCATTTGCCGTTAATGATCGTGCAGGGCGGCCATGACGTCATCGCGCCGCCGGAATCGGCATATCAGGTACACAAGGCTTGGCCGGGTTCGGTGCTGCACATCGTTCCGGAAGCCGGCCACTCCCCGTCCGAACCGGGTATCCGCAAGAAAGTCATACAGGCAATCGAGCAGTTCAAACGTGAGCGGCGGTTCGATGCCGCGGCGCTCGACGCTTCCGGGCCGGTTTAATTTTTACACGACAGATAAAGGAATAAATGCATGCCAACAGTCCGCCTCTCGACGAAAGAAATTCTGGTTGACGACACCATTTACGTCTTCGACGTGGTGCAGATCGCAGATGCTTTCGAGGCTTGCGTGGCGACGGCCGACGCCGCCCACTGCGAGATTGATCACAAGCCGGTGGAAAGACGTCCCGTTGTAGCCGATGCTGAAGTTGCGGACAAGGCGGCGGGAGCCGCATAGCGGACCGGGTCCGCGCCATCGAACGCAAGCATCACATTCCGCGTTAGGCAAATGCCGTCCCGGCGCCGATGCTTTCTGCCAGAATACGGCTCCATTCCTCATCTTGACGCGCCTGAACCCGTGAACGCGCACGACATCCTGGAAGGCATCCCTGCCTTGCTGCCGGCAGAGATCAGCGAAAGCCTGGTCACGGCAAGCCATGTCCGCATCGAGCGCATCGTCTCGCGCGGGCAGTGCTCGCCCCCGGGCTTCTGGTATGAGCAAGTGGAAAACGAGTGGGTGATGGTGATCAAAGGCGAGGCGGAACTGCGTGTCGAGAATGTTGACGGCGGTGACAAGACGGTCCGCCTCACCGAGGGCATGTATGTCGATATTCCTGCCGGTGTCCGTCACCGCGTCGATTGGACGAGTCCGGACACCGATACGGTCTGGCTTGCGGTGTTTTATTGACGCGGCCGGCGTCCTGCCCGTTCGGAACGGCGTCTACGATGAATTACGATCAAATCTTTTCGCTGTGCGCGTCGAGCGCCTGCGCCCAGGTTTTCCCGAGATACGCGTAGAGCGCCGCACGGAGGTGTTCGGCACGTTCTGGCTCCAGATCACGGGTAAGCGCATCGATCGTCCGTTCATCGATCCGTTCCCTGGCCATGCGCTCCGCTATATCGGCGGGCGGCGTGGTCAGCTCGGAAAATAAATCGCCATGCTCGATCGTCAGCTCGCCTTGTTCGACCGCCGCGACTTTCACATGTTCGCCTGTGCGGGCGGTTCCGAGGAGCTGGTACTGCGCCAGCTCCCGTCTCCTGACGAACAGGTCCACAACGGCCGCACGGTTGGCGCGCACGTTCGCAAATCCTTCGCTGACGGCGCTGAACGGGGGAACCGGATGAGCACCGGACGGCGATCGTGCCAGCACCCGGGCAAGCGACTTCTCCAGGGGCGCATCGATGTCGGAGAGCAGCACTTGACGGTTTGTTGTAGTGGCAAGCGAAACATATTTGGCGACCGACTCCTTTTCGGCAAGCCGTTTGTCGATAAGGATGCTGGCCGGTGCGCCATCGGCGGTTTTCAGCGGAATCAGTTTTTCCGTCAGTCGGTCCGCCAGGACGCAGGACTCCGCATGCACTGCGCTCAAACTCAGCCTCGCGTCTCCATGTCCACGCAGGCGTGGCTTGAAAATGTCAGGATTCACTGCGCCGTCGGCATATTTGTCCAGTGCGTCGGCCAGCATGGGCATCGTCCTTTTCACCGTGCTGGTTTTGCCTGCTGCCGTGTTCCCGCGCAGCGCAAAGATCGCCGGTGGTCTGCCGCTGTCGACCACGGCTTCGGCGAACGAGAGTGCATTCCGGACCGCATCCGCCAGAAGGGTCTCCTGTAGCCGGCGTCGTTCCGGGGCCCAGTTTTCTGGATGATGAAGATAGTCCCAGCGCGCATTGCGCTCCTCGGGAAGCGGCCCAAGCGCATATAGCGCGTCGGAAGTCGGACGTCGAAATGGCGATTTCCGCGCCGCCGTGGCATCCAATGGTCGGCCATCGGCGGCGTCCGGCATGTTTGTGCGATGGGTTGAGAAGCGTCGCACCCCGGGTTTTGTCACATCCTGGTGCACGGTGTCGGGAATGAGGCCAGTCCTGCCTCGTACACCGCCGAGAATGCGTTGTCGCCATCCCTGTTCGTTCAGGATGACATGACTGGAAGATGCCCGGGCATCGGCATGATCAAGCGCCCGGGCTATGGGTCGGAAATTTCGGAAGTGTTCTGCGATTGCCCTGGCAGCGGCAATCGGTGTGTTCAGCGCGATTTTCAATGGCAGGTCCCGGTTTGTTCGCATCCCTGGCGGCATGCATGGACGCTCAGGAATGAGTGCGATAGGTGACCCGGGAAAAGAAAAGGTTCCTTCGCCGTCGGCGGCAATACACGTCAGTAAGGATTTCGTTCCGCGAGCGACCACCGCTCATCCGTGACGGACGCCTGCCCCTCGTCCTTCAGCTTGTTCAAATGCGCCAGCAATGACCTCGCCGCCATGGCGTGCCTTTCTTTCGGGACATCGTCATACACGACGGGAAGGAGTTCCGCGATAGTCGCCTGCCCGGCATCGCGCAGGGAAGCCACTACTTTCTCCTCACGCGTCAGCCTGTGCGCCGTGATGCGGTCGATCACGGCATGCGGCTGGTCCATGAGGAAACCGTGGCCGGGCGCAAGGTACGCGACATCGAATGCTTTCAGCTTCGCGAGCGAAGCGAGATAGGCCCGCATGTCGCCGTCAGGCGGATTGATGACGACGGTGGAGCCTTGCATGATGTGGTCGCCGGTAAACAGCAGCCGTTCTTCCTCCAGCAGATAGCAGACATGATTCGACGCATGGCCCGGCGTGTGTATCGCCCGCAGGGTGCAGGCGCCGAGCGGGATGCGGTCGCCGTCCCGTATTACGCTGTCCGGCTGGTAGTCCCGGTCCTGTCGTTCCTGGTCAGGCGCCGGCATGCCGATCCGCTGCGCCCCGGTGCGCTCCTTGATCAGCGCCGCGGCGGGCGAATGGTCGAGATGGGTATGGGTGGTGAGTATCCAGCGAATCCGCCCGTTTGCCTGGGCCAGCAGACGTTCGACATGCTCGGCTATGGCGGGCCCCGGATCGATGATGGCGAAATCCTCGCCGCTTTGGACGAGATAGCTATTGGTGCCAGGTCCGGTCATGAAACCCGGATTCGGTGCCGCAATACGCGCCACCCGCTCCGAAAGGCGGGTGACGACCCCAGGAAGGATATCGCTCGAGGCTTTTCCGGTTCCGGCAGGATCCAGCTTGCCGACTTCGGCATAGGCATGGTCGCCCTGCAGCAGTACCCGGCGTCCCTTGGTTCCGGTCGCTACGCGCGGACGGTTTACCGGCACCGATTGCATTGAACGGACATGCTTCAACAAATCCTGTGCGTTATCGAACCGCCCGAGAAGTTCCAGGGTTTTGACGGTTGCAAACATCATGTCGAGTTCGCCGGCACGATGGCGTGACAGCGCATCGGCAGGCCGTATCCATTCATGGGCTATTGTTTCGCCGTCATCGTGCGCAGGTGTCTGAAAATCGGGCGCTACGGCGAGAAAGAAGCGGGTATCGAAGCGCCGCGGTACTCCGACGGGCGTGATCCAGTGTGCGAAATAAGCAAGGCTGTCGAACGCCGGTACGAGTTGACGGGACCGGCAAAACCCTGCGAAATCCATGTCCGCGTCGGATAGCTGCTTGCGGAGTGCGGCGTATTCCGCTTCGTCCGGCTGTCCGGCCAGCTTCACCGTCCTGCCATCGCGGTCGCGCGCGAGCAGTAGCCCCGACTCCTCGAAGCACTCGCGGATCGCGGCGACCAGGTAGGCAAGGCCTCCGGCTTCCACGCCTAGAATGCCGCTGGCGAGTTCGTCATTTATGGTCGCATCGCAGCTTGCAAAATACGCATCGCTATCGGCAGCATCGAGCGCGCCGCCCGGAAATACATAACCGCCGGGAACAAATGCAGCCTTGTGCGTGCGTTGCATCATGAATACTTCCATCCCCTCTCGACGGTCGCGCACCAGTATCAGGGTGGCGGCTGGACGGGGCGCAACATGCACGTCTTTCATACTTTTGCTCTTGGGCGGGTGGTCTGGGAGTCGATTGTAAATGAGCTTTTACAATCGCATCCGAGCCCCCCTTGGCGTGCCGGCGCGGAACGAATTCGAAATGGCAAGTGGGTTTTCCACGTATAACCTGCCACGCGCGTTTCGAGACGCTACGGCACAGCCAGTTCGCACTGTTGCCGGGCGCATTCCGCGCAATGGTTTTTTGCAGGCTGCAAGCAACTGGACCGGCTTTTCCATGTCAATCCGGCATCAATTGCCTCGGTCACTGTGACGCATTTACTGTCTTGCCCGATGATCACAGTGACAACAGCGATTCATGCATCCGGCAGCAAGTTTTCGCCAGCCGCCCCGGAAGTCGAGGCCGGCAAAATGAGATTTGCCAGAGATTCCGAGGGCGGAAGTTCAAAGTGCACCCGCCCACCAAGTCTTGACCTGACCACTGAACAGGTATTGCAGACCGCCTGCCTTTACATCAAAGGACCTTGATGACATCCTTAACCTCGTCCGGCACATGCCTCTGTACGAGATCAGTTCCCACTACCGCTCCCTTGTAGGCGCCAGCAGCGATTGAAAGCGGGTCGACGCGTCCCTTTGCGATTGCTAAGCCGGCACCAATGGCGCCGTCCTTGATTGTTTTGGCGTACCCTTCAAAACCGCCTTTGATTGAATCCCATACACCGTCTCCTTTACGAATGCCGTGAAGGGTGTTACTCAGCCAAGGCATGAACGAAACTGCATCGGCGATCGTGCCCAGGATTTTCTTCCACTTGGAAGGCTTGACGCTGCCATCTTCCCTGACTCGCTTGTCGTTACTTTTTTCCAGGCGATGATTTTCGCGCAACCCGTCATACCCTTTGTCGCAGAACTCCTGCACCAGGTGCGCCTCCGTTCCATGGCGAACCGCCTTACCTTTTTTGTTCCAGCCTTCGATTTCCCCATCGCCGTTCTTTTTATTGCGCTCACCGCCGGTATGGCTTGTGGACGTGTCGATGTACTCGAGTACCTCGGTCGCACGATATGCCGCATCAGCCCGTTTTTGTGGATCAGGCTCGTTCTCCCAGTCGCCGCAGTGCTTCTTCAAGTCCTCCTTGTATCGACCTTTCAGCTTTGAAAGCGCCGGATTTTCCTTGACGATTTCTTCGGCGGTTCTGGTATCGCCCGGCGGACGCCTGTCATCGGCCTTTGGCATCCGCATGCCATCTTCGGCAAACTTATCGGGTGTGGCAGGCGTCTCCGTGCCGTTTGTCGTGAGCGTCGACAAATTTGTCAGATCCGACAGGCTTATCGGGGACCCGCCATTGAAGATTAGTCCCAGGAAACTATTGAAATACTTGACCGACGATTCTCCGTCGCCCGCAAGTGCCAATGAAAAATTTTCGTATTGCGTTGGAAATGAGATATCTCCAGGTTCCCCGGTCCTCGTCAGTCTCACTGGACTCGTCGTGGAGGGGAATGTAAACGGTCCTTGCATATTCAAGGCAAAAAGCGAATCACGCGACTGGTTAGAAAGTGGATCCATCATTCCCTCTATTTATTTCCATTGAGCAACCATTCCAACTACGGTTCGGCGTTGCGCTTTGCGAAGTGCCGGACATACGGCCGCAAAGCGCTGGTATCAATGAGTAAAACGAGGCGGATCAGAGTTCCAAAATTGATGGACCGATTCCAGGCCTGCCTTCCAGCCAGGAAAATAACGGGCAACCTACCTGTGACGCAGTTGCCGCGGCACGGTGCAATCCGACAATCGGGAACAAACAGTCCTTGCGGTGCTGCGCTGCGCATTCCCTATTTGACGAGAACTGCCAGCTTGTCTTTCCTTACCTTCAAGGCCACGGACCCGACCGCTTGTCCGTCCACCATGCGTGCAAGGACCTGATCCGACATCTGTGCGAGCACCGAGTTTGAAATGATCGCGTCCGCATCCCGAGCACCACTGTCGACCTGGGTGCAGCGAGACACGATCATATCCACCAGCGTCCTGTCATAACTGAGCGTCGCCTGGTGATTGCGCAGCATGCGCTGGCCCACTTTGCCGAGTTTCAGCTCGACGATGCGGCGCATCACCTCATCCTTGATCGGGTAATACGGTATGACAGACAAGCGTCCGAGGAAGGCCGGCTTGAACACCCTCTGCATGTCCTTGCGCAGCAGTTCCAGCAGATCTTCCGGTGTCGGCTGGCGTTTCCTGCCATCGACCGTCACCCCGTGTTCAACGGCCTTCATCACCAGGTCGCTGCCGACGTTGGAAGTGAGGATGATGACGGTATTCCTGAAATCGACTTCGCGTCCCTCCGCATCCTCGAGGACACCTTTGTCGAATACCTGGAAGAACAGCTCCAGTACATCCGGATGGGCCTTCTCCACTTCGTCCAGCAGAACAACCGAATACGGCCTGCGACGGACGGCTTCCGTCAGCACGCCGCCTTCGCCATAGCCGACATAGCCCGGTGGCGATCCTTTCAGGCCCGATACGCTGTGCGCTTCCTGGTATTCGGACATGTTGATCGTGACGAGATTGCGTTCGCCGCCGTACAGGGTATCGGCCAGCGCAAGCGCGGTTTCCGTCTTGCCCACACCGGACGGACCGACAAGCAGGAACACCCCCTTCGGCTTGCCGGGATCCTCGAGGCTGGCCTTGGCGATCTGTATGCGCTGCGCGATCATTCCCAACGCATGGCCCTGCCCGATGACACGTTGCTCCAGCAGGGCTTTCAGGTTGCGCACGGTGTCGATCTCATCCGCAACCATGCGGCCGAGCGGAATGCCGGTCCAGCCCGAAACGACCTCCGCGATCGTCGCGGTGTCCACGCAATCGTAGATCATCGGTTGCGCCTGGTGCGCATCATGCAGCTTTTTTTGCGCCGCAAGCAACTCCGCATGGGCGTCCTCACCGGCAACGGCACCGTTCTTCGGCCGTTTGCCCGGTCCGGCCTCCGTCTCGCGGCCGGTGCCGTTTTCCAGTCGCTTGCGCAGGGCGCCGATCTGCTCGACCAGGACACGCTGCTGCTCGAAGGCTGTCTGCCTGAGCGAGAGATCCTGTTCAAGTTCCTGCCGCCGGAGACGCAGCTCCTCGAGACGTTTCGCATGGAATGGATTCTGCTCCTTGCGCAGGGCCGCCGACTCCCGTTCGATGTTGTCCAGGAGGCGCTGGATATCCTCGATCGCCGCCGGCACGCTGGCGCGTGACAGGCCGACGCGGGCGCAGGCGGTGTCGAGGACGCTGATTGCCTTGTCCGGTAATTGCCGCCCCGCCAGGTAACGGCTGGAGATTCTCACCGCATCGACCACAGCTTCATCCAGAATACGTACATTGTGGTGCTTCTCCATCGCGTCCGCGATCCCGCGCAGCATCTGGATCGCGGCTTCCTCCGAAGGCTCCTCCACCTTCACCACCTGGAAGCGCCGCGCCAGCGCCGCATCTTTTTCGAAATACTTCTTGTATTCAGCCCATGTCGTCGCCGCGATGGTACGCAATTCGCCACGGGCCAGCGCCGGCTTGAGCAGGTTGGCCGCATCGTTCTGTCCGGCCTGCCCGCCCGCCCCGATCATCGTATGCGCTTCGTCGATGAACAGGATGATGGGCGCCAGGCTTGCCCTGACTTCATCGATCACCGCCCGCAGGCGGCTTTCGAACTCCCCCTTGACGCTGGCGCCCGCCTGGAGCAGGCCGAGGTCTAGCGTGCGCAGGGTGACGTTGCGCAGGACCTCCGGCACATCGCCCTGCGTGATTCGCCGCGCAAGCCCCTCCACGACCGCGGTCTTTCCCACCCCCGGCTCCCCGGTCAGGATGGGATTGTTCTGCCTTCGGCGCAGCAGGATGTCTATCATCTGCCTGACCTCCGTATCGCGCCCGAGCACCGGGTCGATTTTTCCGGCGCGCGCCTGTGCGGTCAGGTCGATCGTGTACTTGTCGAGCGCCGGCGTCTGCCTCCCGGCCGCTGGGGATGACGTCGCGGATGCAGCAGAGTGCGCATCCGGCAGTGATGCGCCCTCGCCCGCCCTGTCTGCCCGTTCTTTCGACAGGCGCAACAGGTGCGGCAGGTTCCGCCGCAGATCGTCCACCGGCAGCCGCGACAAGGCACTGCAGGAACCGTTCACGAGCCGTGCGATCTCGTCGTCCGCCACCAGCGCCAGCAGCAGATATGCGCTCCGCAACTGCCCGTCGCCGAAATCGACACTCGCCGCAAGCCATGCGGCTTGCAGCCACCGCGGGATATTCCCCGACAGCACAGGATTGCGGGTGTTTCCGGTCCTGAACTGTGCCAGCCCGGCGGTCAGGTCCGTCTCCAGGCGAGCAGTATCGATGTCATAGGCTTTCAGGATTGCGGCAAGGTCGGTGTCCGGCTTGTCCAGAAGCGCAAGCAATACATGTTCGACGTCGATTTCATGATGCGTGCGGGACAGCGCAAGATTCGCGGCGAACTCCATGGCGTGCCGTGTCGTCGGGTTCAGTTTGGCGATCAATGCTTTCAGATTCGTATTCATATTGTCGTAGTGTGGTTCTTACCCGATGTGCCGGCGTGGACGAGCACGGCGAAAACAGGGTTGTCGCATGCGGCGAAGGCATTCCGCACGGTCCTGGCCGCCCGCATGCGCGAAACGGGCGAGGCGCCGCGCACCGCTCCGTGCCCGGGCAAACCGCTGTCGTTCATGCGTTGGCAGTGCGCGCGTTTTGGCGGGCAATCAAAAGGCAATCTCGGCGGCGTGCTTGTCCGCGACCGTCGTCACGTATTTAATGCGTACCGCTTTCGGCTTGATTCCCAGTTTTACCAATTCGTCCTTGACGGCCGTCGC
Organism: Noviherbaspirillum sp.; assembly: GCF_036846085.1. Lineage (NCBI taxonomy): Bacteria > Pseudomonadati > Pseudomonadota > Betaproteobacteria > Burkholderiales > Oxalobacteraceae > Noviherbaspirillum > Noviherbaspirillum sp. Next base: position 17,562 of record NZ_DAIUCO010000045.1, read on the forward strand.
CCTGGCCAGTGCCGCGGCTTTCGGATTGCCGACCTGTTTTCTGTCGCAGTAACCTGTGACAAGCAGTTTCGTCGCCTTCTTCGCGCGCTCGGCGACCTGTCCGATCACGGCTTTTTCGGCGTCGCTCAGTTTCACGCTCATTTTTTCGAAGGTAATCGGTACCGGATTGATGCTCGCGTAATCCGGTTTCGTTTCCGTCGGAACCGGCGCTGGGGAAGGTTCCGCCTTGCCGGATACGATGCTGCCTTGCGCAGGCGTCGCTCCGGTTGATTCCGGCGTGGTTGGTTGCTGAGCGCATCCGGTCATGACCAGCAATGCGGCCAGACTTGCCCCGGCAACGAGGCCGTTCAAGCGGTGATGGAAAAACATCTGACACTCCTTATTTTCAATGTAAACACCATATCGCCCGCAGCGACCCGGACACGCCGCTTCCGTGCCGCTGAGGAAGAGATGTCGCGCCGCCTTGGCAGCAAGACATCTCATTGCATCGATACCGGACGACGGAACTTAGGCGATCGTCTTGTTCGCTGTGAGATCCCACCCTGCGCTGACATTGCCGCCGCCAGACCCGTCTTCACGTTTCTGCTGCGTGTATGTCCATTTGATCTTGCCGTAGGACAGGGAAATCTTTTCGTTCGGGAAGCCCGAATCGCCGGTGGATGCGCCGGTTTCTTCCACCTTTGAAACCAGTACCTGCTCCATCTTGATTTCCATGTACTTCACCTTGTCGCCACCGGCGCGGCACAATTCGAAGGTCACTTCCTTGATGTGCTTGCCGGTGCAGCATGCTTCGTACAGCTTCGGACTTGCCTTGTCGAGCATGTGAACGAAGTTAAAAGTGCCGTGATTGACGCGCTCCGCGGTTGCGCCGCCGACCGAACTTGCGGTGCTGGATGCCGGCTGCTCGATCTTGTGATCGAAGGAAATCACCTCGATCCATTCCTTGTGCTTGTCGTCCGAGGACTCGCCCGGAATACCGTCGATCTTGATAAAGCTGTCAAATGCCATGTTGCTCCCTTTGATTAAATGACCTTTCCTCGGCAGGTGCCTTGGTGCCGGTCCGTTGAAAAACACTATTGCACTCCCAGTCTTAGTGTTGCTTTTTATGCAACTATTTATGCGACACTAATCGTCAAGCCATCGCCGGCGTTTATGCCGGCGATGTCAAATCCATTGAAACTAACGTGCGTTCTTGGGTAACTCTGCGACCAGCCGCAACGAGATCGTCAACTCATCCAGCTGGAAATGCGGGCGCAGGAATGCCGCGGCCCGATAGACACCGGGCTTGCCCGGCACTTCGACAACATCTACCCGCGCTTCACGCAGCGGGTATTTCGCTTTCGCTTCCTGCGAAGCCGAGTCGTCCAGCAGGACATACTGGGCCAGCCAGGTATTCAGGAATTGCTGCACATTTTCCCGCGACGCGAAGCTGCCGATCTTGTCTCGCATGATCGACTTCATGTAGTGCGCGATACGCGACGCCGCAAAGATGTACGGCAATTGCGTCGACAATCTTGCGTTCGCGTTCGCGGCATCGGTGTTGTACGTTCTGGCCTTCTGGGTCGATTGGCCGCCGAAAAACGCCGCGTAGTCGGTGTTCTTGCAATGCACGAGCGAAATGAATCCCAGGTCGGACAGCAGCTTTTCCGTCCGGTCCGTGATTGCCACCTCGGTCGGACATTTCAACGCGATCTCGCCGTCGTCGGTCTTGAAGGTGTGCGTCGGCAGTCCCTCGACCAGTCCGCCGCCTTCGACGCCCCGGATTGCCGCCAGCCAGCCGTATTTTGCGAAGGCATCGGTCAGGCGTGCGCCGAAGGCATAGGCCGCATTCGTCCACAGGTACTTGTCGTGGTTCGTGCCGTCGACGTCCTCTTCAAAATTGAAATCCTCCAGCGGAGCCGTGTCCCTGCCATAGGGCAAGCGGCCAAGCACGTGGGGCAACACCAGGCCGACATATCGGGAATCCTCGGATTCGCGGAACGACTTCCATTTTGCATATTCGACGGTGTCGAAAATCTTCGACAGGTCGCGCGGCTTCCCGATATCCCCGAACGTTTCGAGTCCGAACAGGGACGGCGCAGCGGAGGAAATGAGCGGCGCATGCGCCGATGCGGCGACATGGGACAGCTCGTCCAGCAGGTAGAAGTCCTCCGGATGACGCGAAAATTCGTAGTCGCCAATCAGCGCCGCATACGGACCGCCGCCGAAGGTGCCGTACTCTTCCTCGTAGATCTTCTTGAACAGCGCGCTTTGGTCGAATTCAGGCGAGGTTTTGAAATCCTTCACCAGATCCTTCTTCGATGCATTCAGCATCTTGATCTTCAGCATCGGGCTGGTTTCCGATTGCATCACGAGATACTTCAAGCCGCGCCAGGATGCTTCCAGCTTCTGGAATTCGGGATGATGCATGATGGCGTTCACCTGGTCAGACAGCAGCTGGTCGAGTTCCGCCACCCTTGCGTCAATACTTGCCGCCAGATCCTTTGACAGGGTCACTGTGCCGGCAAGCACCTCGTCCACGAGTTCCGCGATCTGGTCGCGTGCATTCGCGCGTTCGAAAGCGGTTGCCGCGACCTTGCTCTGTTCGACGATGCTGTCGAGCAGGCTGGCCGGTGCGTCTTCCGTACGTACCGATGCCGCCACAGGTTCCTGCAGTTGTGCCAGTTCACTCATGGTTCAGTCCTCTTTCTTTGTTCTGGTGGAACTGATCTGCTTGAGCTTCTCCGTGTCATGCACGATGTCGTCCAGGAGTTGTTCCAGTTTGTCGTTTCCGGTGATCTTGTTACGCAGATCCGACAGGCGGGTACGCACCTCGAGCAGCTTCTTCAGCGACTCGATCTGCCTGACGACGTTCTGCGGCTCGAAATCCTCGAGTTTTTCGAAATTGAGTTCGACGCCCATCTGGGTATCGTTCTTCTGCAGTTCGTTGTCGACCCGAAGCTGCAACCGGGGTGCCACGCCTTTCAGCACATCGTCGAAGTTGTCCCGGTCGATCTCGACAAACTTTCGCTCCTTCATCTTCGGCAGCGCCTCTTTCGGGTTGCCGCTGTAATCGCCCAGGACCCCGAGAACAAAAGGGAGCTCCTTCGTTTCAATCGCGTCGCCGATTTCGACGTCGTAGGTGATCTGCACACGCGGCGGGCGCACGCGCGACAGTTTTTTCTGTGTACTTTCTTTCGCCATGATGGATTTTTCCCTTTGCTACACGATGAATGGATAACGCTTGTGACCGCCTGACACCAATTTCCCTCAACCAAACTTTTTGAAGATTGTTCTGATACTGCGGCGGGTGATTCCCGGTCCGCGAGAGCGGTCTTCCCCTACCCGATACGGCCGGTATTGCAATCTCCCGGCAGAAACGACCGCTGCGCTTTCAATAGTTCGCTACACCTTCTCCTCAAGCTTCTTACCGACATCCTGCAAAAATGCGCACAGGCTCTCCAGCGACGATGCGGGGTCGGCGAGCAGACGCCCGAGGGCATACGACACTTCCGCGTACAGCGGATGATTGATCCACGCGTCCTGCTCGCTGCCCAGATCCAGCACGACACTCGCATCCAGCAGTCCGCCGAGCATTGCGGGTGTGAAGCGGTCGTGGACCTTGCCGAAACATGCCGCGAGCGCGACTTCCCCGGCTGGGCGCTGCATGACGATGTAGTCTCCGCTCCACGGCTGGCCGATCCGTCCGCCCGCCCACAGGGCATCCAGCATGGATAGCCATGCGCTCGCAACCAGTGCGCGCTCTCCCTTGTCTTCGGGAAGCGGCAGGAGAATCATTTGGTGGGTTGCGGGACTGTCGAAGCGCCGAAGGAAAGCGCGGTAGAACGCCAGATTCAGCAGCGCCAGGTTCAGCGTGGTTGCCGACGCCGGCGCTGCGAGCAGTTCGCCGAGCCGGGCGCTGGGCGTTATGTGCATGAACCGCCGCACCACGCTTTTTGCCAGCTCGAGATCGGCAGCGGAGGTATCGCTGCCTCTCAACTGCGTTTCAAGGAACTGCCGGCATGAGAGCGCTTCGACCGAGTTGTCAACAGCGCTGCTGACCTGCTCACGCAAACCGTCGAAGAAGACTTCGTAGGCAATTGGCGACACGTGGGCATAGCCGGCAATGGAGTCGCTCGGCAGAATGGCGCCGGCAACCAGGGGATAACGGCGCCCGGCCTGGTCGCTGCTCGGCGTGAGGATACCGAGGAAGGTATGCCGCGTGTCGCGGGAAACATACTGGAATTCGACAGGTGCGCTGTTGTCATACGCCTCTTCCCAGCCCGGTTCGGTGGAGAGGCGAGCAAAGGTCCGCTGAATCAGATCATCGAACTCCGTGACGGCGGCATGATCGGCGTTGACCCGCACGAAGTCCGCGCGGTTACGCAGTTTCCCGTACAGCGTATACGTCGCGGCATGTCCCGTTTCAGCACGTTTGAATGGCAAAACCATCATCCTCCGCATCCCTCAGTGTGTGACTTCAGTTCGTGATTTTTTCAGGCAGTCCGAGCCGGCGCAGTCCGGAGAGCGCCATTGGATTGGCGCCACTGACCATGCGGAAATTGAATCGCACGGCATCGGCCTCGCCATCGGGAACAGCAGGACGGTCGCCCGCAACCACCTGCTCGATGCCGGGACGATCCTGACGGAAGCGCCACTCCAGCTGCACAGTGGAGCTCGCGGGGTTGTCCGCTTTGGCTTGCGCCAGCAGTCGCATCAAGCCGAGACGGCCGCTGAAGTTGGCAACCGACGTTGAGACACCGGCAAATGACACTGCCTGTATGCGCGCGCCCTGCGCATTCGCATTCCCGGCGTTGGGCCAGCTGAATGCCGTCCATGGCTGGGGACCATTGCGATACCGCAGGACCTGGCCGTCGATTTCAATCAGGATTTCGCTGAGGCCGGGCGTCGGAATCGGCTGCAGTTCGAATTTCGTGCCCTCGCCCTGTTGCAGTACCGCATTGCCTGCTGACGAAAGACGCGCGACGCCGCCAAGGAAGGATGGACTGAAGCTCACGCCAAGATTGGCCCAGGTACGCGGGATCAGGGTATCTCCGCGGCGCGTCACCAGTCCGGACAGTTTTTTATCGATGAATTTGTGCAAGGTGCCTTCGCCCTGGCTCAGGAACTTCGCGATGTCCGCCATCGATGCCTCATTCGATGAATCGGCGAACGGGTATTTGGCGGCAAGACCGCGCCACTGCGACATCACCTCCGCCTGCCATGCGCGGTTGATGTCCTGCTCGACCGGTGCAATCAGGGCTGCATAGGTTTGCACAAGGGGGCGGACCAGCAGCGGACGGGCAATCTCTTTGGTGTCCTCAGGCGCATTGGCGAGCAAGACGTTGTCGACCAGCGCCAATGCCTCGGCAAGCTCCGATCCGCTGCCGTTCAACGTTGCCTGCATGAGTTGGCGTGCGGCGGTCTCGGGCTCGGG
>NZ_DAIUCO010000045.1:22987-25530 GCF_036846085.1 Noviherbaspirillum sp.
GCCGCAATCAGCCCGACTTTGACCTTTAGTTTTGCCAGCACATCGAGATATGCGGAGAGCGGCGACCGACCACCCTCGGCGGTGGCGGTCATGGTGGCCAGCGTAGCGAACTTGCTTCCCACTTCGCCCAGCTGCACGGAAGCTCCCGGAGTCGGCGCAGGCGTTGTTCCCAACACCAGCCGTTCGGTGCGGGCCAGCACGGAATCCTTGGCGGACGAAAGTGATTTGGTCAATTGCGACGGATTGTCCCACGCGGTTTCGTATGCGGCTTTCGCAAGTATCAGCTTGATCGCCGAGTTTTGCGCATCCGCCAGCTTGGCAAGCGATTGCGCCGTGTTGTCCAGCGTCCCGAAATCCTGTACTGCAACGCCTTGCAGGAATTTTTTCCACTCCCTGACGTAATCAGCCTTGTAAAGCGCCTCCAGGTCCGCCCGGTTTCGCTCGAAATCGCCCTGGGTGCCCAGATTGTCCTCGGTCGTTGCGGCGAGCACCCAATCGTCCCCCTTCACTTCACCTTTGCTGGCGTCGATGATCGTCTGCCGGAAGTATTTGTCCCATGCTTCGCGGGTAAACGCGCCCGGCAGCGCATAGCTACCTGCAACCACGTTGAGATTGGTGTTGTTAAGAATGCGGCCGACCGTCATTGGGGCGAATTGCGTGTTCGCACGTGCCTTGAGTTCGTTATAGACACGTTCCTTCGCCGACAGCTTGTGCAAGGCACCTCTCAGAACATCCCGGCTGGCGGCCACCAGTTCCTCTCGGTTTTCGATCAATGGAAGATCCGGCTCCTGGACCTGCGACACGTAGAACACGATCACCCGTTCGGCAAGGCGATTGATTTCCTCCTGTGTCGCCTTGCCTTTGTTGGCATCCAGCCAGGTTCGCCAGTATTTCGGTACCTGATCCGACAAATGAGCAACTTCCATCCGCTCCTTTTGCTTGAGCATGAGGTAGGTTTTAAGTGCGTTATAGCCGTTCTCGAGCGGATTTTGCTCGACCGGCTCCTGGGTGCCGGCATGGTGGCCGCCAGCCGGGACGGACGACCTGATGGACTGCAGTACGTGCTTTCCTGCGGCTTGCCTGAAGTTGTTCGGGGCGCCGGCACTCTGGACGAGAACTGCCCCTGCCTCTGAGCCGGGACGGTATGGGGCAAGCATGAACTTGTGCGCGCCGTGCGCATCGCCGACACGGTGTTCTATGGGAATTACCGGCAAACCGCCACCTGGTGAACGTGGCCTGATGGTCTTTTGTTGTGGAACACGCTTGGGCACCGACGGAACAATCGCTGTTGGCGCATCCGGCAATGTCGCCCGAGTATTGACTGTCGTGGCGGATGTCATTTGCAATCCGGCGAGTGTGTGTTCAAGGTTCTTTGCCACGGGTGCGAGCATCAGGTTTTTGACGCCATTGAAGTACTCGGCGCGGAGTGCGCGCTCGACCTTGTCGCCTTGGTAGAGCTGCAGACCCAAAAGGAACGGATGTCCTTCCTTGCGGTATGAATACAGTTGCTCCAGGCGGAGTTGCATGACCTGCAGCGCCTTGAGCTGGTCGACCAGTTCAGAACTGTCCGACAGCCTGCGTGCGACCAGCAGTTCTTCATTTGCGTCCGCAATCAATTTCTGGTTGCCGACATAGGACCATGTCAGGAGGCCGGTCGCCACGGTAAGCACAAGCATGCCGGCGGCAATGCCGGCAAGCCGAAGCTTTGCGCTGCCGGGTTTCATCTGCCGCGCAATCAGGTACTGGTCGGGGAAGAGCACTTCCTGGAAAAGTTTTCGGAGGAAAAAACCGTTAGACGCCGGCAGTTGTGCGGCATCGAAGCCGGGTCGGGACAAATCGAATTGGCTCGATACCCGGTTGCCGGCAGCGATCCGGGGAGTGCCTTCCTGGAGCGCGCTCGTAAAGTAGAACCCGCGCAGTAACGGCTTGCTGTGATAGGGGTCATCCTGAAAGAGAAGTTCGACGAACTTGCCGATCGCGTCCCGCATGCCATTAAATTCGATCGGAAAAGCGAACAGCGCGGGGCGCTTCGCGTTTCCCCGGTTGTTGGCAAGCTTTTCCGAACCGATCTGCACGAGCCCGCGGTACAAATCGTCGAACTGCTGCGCGACGGCCCGCTTCGCGTCGAACTCGCTTCCCTGGTCGTGCGTGATGGTCGCTCCCCACACCTGCTGCCGCTGCTCGTCCGTCAAATCTTCAAAAAACTGCGCGAAGCCGCCCAGCAAATCAATCTTGGTAAAGATGAGGTAAATCGGCACCTTGATGCCGAAAACATTATCGATTTCATTGATGCGTTCGCGAACCTGGCGTGCGTAGAGCGCGAATTGCTCGCTGTTGTATTGCACCAGTTCCGGAAAGCTGACAGCCACCAGTATCCCGTTCACTGGCGCCTTGCTTCGATACTTTTTCAACAGCTTCAGGAATTCGAGCCATTCCGGCCGATCGTCGCGCTGGGTCGAATAACGGCCGGCGGTATCAAGCAGCACGCCCTCGGTGGAAAAAAACCAGTCGCAATCTCTCGTCCCTCCGACGCCCTGTACCGC